>JBAVRC010000253.1:0-5304 GCA_049694615.1 Thermosynechococcaceae cyanobacterium
GGTGTTACCTGACCCGTTGTGGGTACTGATAGAATCTCCCTTTTGTCGGCTGGTGGGTCTTGGGAGGGCACCTTAAATCAAGCGGATGTCTTGGAGATGCGCCATCCTTTCGCATCAAGCGAGAATCCAGAAAGGCACCTTCATGATCTGTGCGATACTCATCAGTGACCTGCAATGTCTTTCATTCGATCTCGCCAACGCCGACGTTTATCTATGCAACCTTCTGGATCCCCACCCCCCAGTAGCGGTTTTCGCGCACTGATGAAAAACCGTGCCTTCTTAAATTTGTGGGCTGGCCAGATTATTTCTCAACTTGCCGATAAAGTTTTTTTTGTATTGCTCATTGCCTTGGTTGTCAACTATCAAACGCCCCATTTCCTAGAAAATTTCTCTAGGGCGTCCGTGATGATTGCCAATACGCTTCCCGCCGTTTTTTTTGGTTCGGCTGCTGGGATTTTTGTAGATCGCTGGTCGAAAAAACAAATCCTCTGGGCCAGTAATCTAGGGCGAGGGTTGCTCATCTTGCTGATTCCCCTGCTGCCCAAACTCTTGGTTTTTCTGCTGGTGGTTGCCTTTTTGGAGTCTATCCTGACCCAATTTTTTGCCCCTGCCGAGCAAGCAGCGATTCCTGTACTCGTGGAGCAACAAAACTTAATGCCAGCCAATGCGCTCTTTACCACCACCATGATGGGATCATTGGTCGTTGGTTTTGCCATTGGCGAGCCTTTGTTGAGTTGGGCCAACACTTGGGGCGGCAACTATGGCGGCGAACTCCTCGTAGGGGGATTGTATGTTCTGGCGGCATTGGTGCTGTCCACTTTACCCATTGAAGAGGTGGAAGAGCCATCTGGTTTGGCGTTTCACCCCTGGAACGATTTGAAGCAGGGGGTAAAATATCTGCAAAAAAATCGGTTGCTGGGGAGCGCGCTGTTCCACTTGACCATTTTGTATTGTGTGTTTGCGGCACTTTCAGTTTTGGCCATTGGTCTCGCCAGCGAAATTGGTCTCAAAGCCACCCAGTTCGGTTTCTTGCTGGCTGCAGCGGGGGTGGGCTTGATTTTAGGGGCAGCCATTTTGGGCCAGTGGGGGAGCAAATTGCATCACCGCCCCCTTCCCTTAGTGGGCTTTGTCAGCATGGGGGTGGTGCTGATGGTTTTTTCTTTTGTCAATCACCTTTGGCTCGGACTCTTGTTGAGTTTGCTCCTTGGGGTCGGGGCCTCTTTCGTCGGTGTGCCCATGCAAACGCTGATTCAAATGCAAACCCCTCCGGACATGCGGGGTAAGGTATTTGGCGTTCAGAATAACGTCGTGAATATTGCCCTGAGCTTACCCTTGGCGATCGCAGGGTTATTAGCCGATACTATTGGCCTGCGCTGGGTGCTGGTCTCAATGGGCATTGTGGTATCCGGCGTCGGTCTATGGGCATGGCGCAATACCCAGAAAGTCCTTCAGGATGCCATTTGATTTTTCGGTTCAGAGATGGATCCGATTGATTCTGGTCTCAACCCGTCAAAGGGGTATGTTAGGAAGTCGCAAGATTGCTCGACAGCACCTGTATAAAGCACTACACTAAAGAACTAAACCCTTATTGCTTATTGGCTTTTGGTATTCATTTAGATTTAACCTTTATCGGCTACAACTTATTCTTAGACACTTGAATTAACCCTTGGCTTGAGAGGTTCTCCCCGTGCGTGCAACCGGAGCATTTGCGCTTATTGACAGCTTGAAACGGCATGGTGTTCAGCACATTTTCGGCTATCCCGGCGGTGCCATTCTGCCCATTTATGACGAAGTCTATCGCGCTGAAGCGCGGGGCGATGTACAGCACATTCTGGTACGCCATGAGCAGGGCGCGGCCCATGCAGCGGACGGCTATGCACGGGCAACGGGGAAGGTTGGGGTGTGTTTTGGCACCTCCGGTCCCGGTGCAACCAATTTAGTGACCGGCATTGCCACGGCCCACATGGATTCCATTCCGCTGGTGGTGATTACGGGGCAGGTTCCCTTGCATGCCATTGGGAGCGATGCGTTTCAAGAAACCGATATTTACGGCATCACCCTACCCATCGTCAAGCATTCTTATGTGGTGCGCGATCCCCACGATATGGCGCGGATTGTGGCCGAAGCCTTTCACATTGCTAACACCGGGCGACCCGGACCCGTTTTGGTAGATGTACCCAAGGATGTTGGACTGCAAGAATTTGAATACGAGCCCGTGGAGCCGGGACAGGTCAATTTGCCCGGTTATCGTCCCACGGTTCGCGGCAATGCCCGTCAAGTTGCCAACGCCCTTAAGCTGATTCAAGAGGCCACCCGTCCCCTGCTCTATGTGGGGGGGGGTGCGATCGCCGCTGCGGCCCATGAGCCCTTGAAAGAACTGGCTGAACGGTTTCAAATCCCAGTCACCACCACCCTCATGGGCAAGGGAGCCTTCGATGAGCGTCATCCCCTTTCCGTGGGCATGTTGGGGATGCATGGCACCGCCTACGCTAATTTTGCGGTGACCGAGTGCGACTTGCTCATTGCCGTCGGCGCTCGATTCGACGACCGGGTGACTGGGAAGCTGGATGAATTTGCTTCGCGAGCCAAAGTGATTCACATCGACATCGATCCAGCAGAAGTCGGCAAAAACCGCGCTCCGGAAGTGCCGATCGTCGGCAGCGTGAAACCCGTTCTCGAAGACCTGTTGCGTTTGGTCCAAGAAGCAGGTGCTGCAACCCCACCCAAAACCGGCGAGTGGTTGCAACGCATCAACCGTTGGCGACAAGACTATCCGCTGGTGGTATCCTACCCAGACGGCAAATTGTCTCCTCAGGAAGTCATCGTGGCCCTGGGAGAGCAAGCTCCCAATGCCTGTTTTACCACCGATGTCGGCCAGCACCAAATGTGGGCAGCTCAATTCTTGAAGAGCGGGCCCCGGCAATGGATTTCCAGTGCAGGTCTAGGCACCATGGGCTTTGGGATGCCAGCGGCCATGGGCGCTAAAGTCGCCCTCGGATCTAGCGAAGTGATTTGTATCAGTGGCGATGCCAGTTTCCAGATGAATCTTCAGGAACTGGCTACCCTGGCGCAATACGGCATCAGTGCCAAAACGGTCATCATCAATAACGGATGGCAGGGGATGGTGCGGCAGTGGCAGCAAGCCTTCTATGGCGAACGCTACTCCAATTCCAATATGGAAAGCGGGATGCCCGACTTTGTGAAATTGGCCGAGGCATTTGGGGTGAAGGGTATGACCGTCGATCAGCGAGAAGACCTGCAGGCGGCGATCGCTGAAATGTTGGCCTATCCGGGTCCGGTGTTGTTGGATGCCAAGGTCAGCCGCGATGAAAATTGTTACCCAATGGTCGCTCCCGGCAAGAGCAATGCGCAAATGATTGGGTTGCCAGATCGAACCCTAGAGCGAGCGGCGGAACTGGTGTACTGTAGCAGCTGCGGCACTAAAAATACCCTCCATAACCAGTTCTGTCCTGAGTGCGGCACAAAGCTTTAGGTTGAACCATTTCAGACCCTTCATGTCTTCGTTTTAGGATTGAGGCATGGAGGGTTTCACGTGAGGATGAATGGCCCATGGATTTACAAGCTCAAGTGCAAGCCTTAATTGACGAAGCACCGCCCGATCTGGACATGCAAGCGATCCGGGTCGTGGCTGAAGTTCTGGGCGAGGTGGCCCAAGGGTTGGTTCATCCGCAGTATTACCTGCTCCGCAATTTGGCGCAGCAATGGCAGGTCACCACATTGCAACATCGCGATCAACCCAATCGGCAGAAAACGGTGCTCTATGCCTATGGAAATTTAAGCGATGCCACGAGTGCGGGCCAAGCCGCCGATCTGATGGCGGTGCCGATGCCAACCGTGCAACTGTTGTTTCACTTTTTCTCCTTTGGCCAAGTGGACAGCTTATTATTTCTAGATGAAGTCAACCGCCCCGACCAAATGCGGGAACTTAAACATCTGGACTTACAATCTCTGGTGCGGGCTTCTCTTGAACAACAAGTCATGGAACAAGCATTGGATAAACCGTTTGGCGATATTGCCTAAGGATCGGTGACTGTGTCTCTCTCGACCGTAGATCTCGATCTCGCCGACTATATCGATCACACCTTATTGGATCCCTTTGCCAGCCCGGAGGCGATCGCCCAACTCTGCGAGCAAGCCCAGCAGTTTCACTTTCCAGCGGTTTGCGTCTATCCAATTCACGTTAAGCAAGCTGCCGAATGCTTGCACCGCTCCGAGCAACGGGTGTGTACCGTCATCGGGTTTCCCAGTGGTGCAACCACCGCAGCGGTCAAGCGCTATGAGGCCGAGGAAGCCCTAGAGCAGGGGGCGATGGAACTGGATGTGGTGGTTAACCTCGGCTGGGTGCGACAAGGTCTGTGGGATGCAGTCCATCAAGAACTGGCCGAAATTTGTGCGCTATCGTCTGTTACAGTCAAAGCGATTCTGGAAACGACTTTATTAAACGACGCTGAAAAGCGCCAAGCAGCAACGGTTTGCATGGAAGCAGGCGTCGCCTTTGTCAAAACCAGCACCGGATGGCATGGAGGTGCCACCGTGGAAGATGTAAAGTTATTAAAAGAAGTCACTCGCGATCGCATCGGAATTAAAGCATCGGGCGGGATTCGATCCGTGGAACAAGCATTGGCGCTTATTCTGGCTGGTGCAACCCGCCTCGGGACCTCACAGGGTGTTGTCTTAATTCGGACGCGCGATCAATCTGATCGGAGTATGGAAACGGCCTGAATTAACCCAGCTTTGACACACAGCCGTTAATTTGGCCACAGAGACCTGCACTATAGCCATTGAGGCATGAGTCGAACCTACACCGCCACGGGTATTAATCTCAAGAGCAGTCCTTTAGGCGAGGCTGATCGCATCCTGACCATTTTAACCCGCGAGTATGGGTTGATTCGGGCGGTTGCGCCTGCCTCCCGAAGTGCCAAAGCCAAGCTGGGCGGACGCGGCGAACTCTTTGTGGTGAATGAACTGTTGCTGAGCAAAGGGCGATCGCTGGATCGCATTACCCAAGCAGAAAGCTTAGGAGCCTTTCCGGCCCTGAGTCGCGATTTGGCGAAGTTAATGGCCAGTCAATATTGGGCGGAGATCATTTTGTATCTGATGCCCAGCCATGATCCCAACGTCGCCTTGTTTGATCTCCTGCACCAACGCCTAACCGACCTTGTGGGTAGTCCAGCGGGCATTCCCGTGTTAGTCGAGTTGATCCAAGGCGTGTTGCAACTGCTCCACGTTGCAGGACTGGCCCCACGCTTAGATCGTTGTTGTCTCACCGGGCAACCCCTTGTA
>JBAVRC010000254.1:0-1923 GCA_049694615.1 Thermosynechococcaceae cyanobacterium
TCTGGGGTGTGCGACCCGAAGATATTCTGTGGGACCGTGCCGAACTGAACCTCCAGATTTCCGATGCCCATGCCATCCAAAATCAAGCCAAACTGACCTGGAATCAACAGAAAATTGCCTTTTCACCGGGACAGGGTAAGCAAGGCAGCAATCAACCGGGCATCCACGCCAGCCTCAACAAACAGATGACGGGTGAGGCGTTTAACTTTGAAATTCCACTCAAACTCAATGGCAGCGAACGCATTGCCTTTGCCCCCTTTGGCGAAATCACCCAGGTCCAACTCAAGTCCAACTGGCGCGACCCTAGTTTTCAAGGACTCTGGCTCCCCACCGAACGATCCGTTACCCCTAAAGGATTTGATGCAAGCTGGACCATTCCATCGCTAGGGCGGAATTATCCCCAACAGTGGAATCCTGATAGTCCTGTCAGTCCAGATATTATCCAAGCGTCGATCTTTGGGGTGGATCTCATTTCCCCAGTGGATAACTACCGCATGGCATCCCGCAGTATTCAGTACAATTTCTTGTTTTTAGTCCTGACGTTTGCCACCTTCTGGCTCTTTGAAGTGACGGTTCGCTTGCGGGTACACCCACTGCAATACCTACTGGTGGGGGTGGCCATGAGTTTGTTTTATCTGCTCCAGTTGGCATTGTCCGAACATTTGGGATTTAATGTGTCCTACCTCATTGCCAGCGCAGCAGTCGTGGTGATGATTAGCACCTATTCCGTGGCCGTGCTGCGGGCCAAACAACGCGCCAGTTTGATCGGCGGTATGCAGATTACCCTCTACGGCTACCTTTACGTTGTTCTGGCCAACCAAGATTATTCGCTCTTGATTGGGTCCTTTGGTTTGTTTGGTTTCTTAGCGATAGTGATGTACTTAACCCGACACATTGATTGGTTTAATACCCACCGTCCTGATCCTGCCGCTGGGGATAGACCTGCTTAAGGATCATGGCTTAAATAACCCACACTTCTGACCCTCACCCCCAGCCCCTCTCCCAAAGGGAGAAGGGAGAAAGACGCATATCACACATCCCATCCGGATCGTTGAAGGCTGGGTTTTAGCCAACTCGGCACCAACGGCTGGGTGATGCGATGAAACGATCGCCCCAGTTGAATATGCCACTCATCGGGTTCGACGGGCAGGATAGAAGCGGGTTGCCCTTGACCAAAGCGATCGATCACCCGATTGGCGGCTTCTAAACCCGTCACATAGGCTTTTTCCTGGGACCACGACCCATGCCGATTCACAATCCAATCGCCGCTCATCCACAGGTTGGGGATGCTGGTGGTCCCTGTGAGCAAGTAGCGATAACTGCCAGGGGCAAAGTGGGTCACGGCCCGTGGCAAGCGCACAATGCCATAGTCCACAACCTTGGCATCGCCGAAGGCGGGAATACAGGTCGTCAGATCCCGCTGCACCAGACTCACGATATCCGCATCGCTGAGTGCTAAATACTGATTGGCATGGTAAAAGTCCACCTCCACCACCGTCCCCGGTTCCTCTCGGTAGGCATCGTGGAGGGCATTGAGGTCGAAAAAGGTCCAGCCCGTGGTGGGATGAAAGCCAAAACAGGCATTGGACGGGTTGGGAATGGGCACCTTGCGATCCAGCCACAGCCGCGTGGCCAGCACATCCACCGCCCCCAAATTCATGACATTGGTCAACTCAGTCCGCTGGCGTAAGCGAGTACTGCCGCGCAGGATATTTTGCATCCCCGCAATCCCAACGGCACTAATCACCGCATCTGCTTCAAAGACTTCATCTCCACAAACCACCCCATTCGCTTGACCCGACTCATCCAGCCGGATATCCGTCACCCGTCGCTGGGTCAAGATTTTGCCCCCCGCTTGTTCAATGCGATCGCACCAGGGCCGGAAAATCATCTCCCCCACCGTGCCGCGACACCACACCACAT
>JBAVRC010000255.1:0-2349 GCA_049694615.1 Thermosynechococcaceae cyanobacterium
AATTCAACTGCCTGAAATAGGCACAAAAACAATTGTGTTGGATGGGAATGGTAATCCAACTTGCATTATTGAGACGACAGAAATTGTGATCCGCTCATTTAGTGAAGTGGATTCACAATTTGCCTATGAAGAAGGCGAGAATGACCGTTCCTTGGAATCTTGGCGGAAGGAGCATTGGCAGTACTTCTCGCGAGTATTGCCTGAAATTGGTAAGAAACCAACGCCAGAGATGCTTTTAGTTTGCGAGCGGTTTCGTGTTATTTATAAGTAGAGTTGTTGATGCAGCAGAGGCTAACAAAGCCCATGCACACCGACCGATGAAAAGTTGTCGGTTGTGATGCAAAGGTTATCTGCGGCGGGTGATGGGCAACGTTATACGGTTCAAAGTCTGGTATAGATAGTGGGTTTACGTAGAGTTATGAGAGCTTGAGAAGAGAATAGCCAAAACTGTAGGCGAGGCTATCGACAATGGGAGCATCCCACTTTGGCAAAAAGCCTAAGGAATATAGGTTTAGCGTGAAAGGCTAGGATAGGGAGAGCAGAGTTCAATAGATTACACGCTGATGAAAACTCAACAGACCCAACGCCTTGAAGCCTGTATTCAGGAGATTGCCGAGATTCTGTATCAAAATACCCCTGCCGAAGACCTAACAACCCTGGAGGGCATTGAGCAAGCCGTGCGTGGACACATGCTCAAAGAAGTCAGTCCGAGAGTGGGCTTTTTTTTGTCAAAACAAGTACAGGCACAACGCAAGGAAAAACGCGCACCCTCAAAAGCTGTATCGGAGAACTGAAACTCAACGCTCAACAACTGCAGCGCTTAGGGGTCAACGCTCGCCGCCGAGTCAGTCCATTTTTCGAGACCTGTTGTCTGCGAGTCTGTGCCAACGAGTCCTATGCCCATGCTGAGGAGGACTTGAAGTTGCTCTTGGGCATGGATGCCGCCCATAGTAGTCTTCAGCGTTGTGTCGCCCGCCAAGACCTGAGTTTACCTGAACCGAAGGAAATCATTCAATCCTTGAGCCTTGATGGCGGTAAAGTCCGCTTACGCTCGCCCCAAATTGGAGCAGCAAGTTACTGGAGAGACTACAAAGCCGCCTGTCTCAATGAACATGATGTAGGGGCTTATTACCACGACAAACTGAGCCTGAGCGATTGGGTCAATGCTCAGCCTTTAGACGATCCTCTGGTGTGTTTAGGAGATGGACATCCTGGCATTTGGAAGCTGTTTGAAGCCATTGCCGCCCCAGAGCAACGTCTTGAAATCCTGGATTGGTATCACCTCAAGGAAAACCTATTCAAAGTAGGGGGCTCGCTCAAACGAATTCTTCAGGCGGAGGCGTTGTTATGGCATGGAAATCTAGAAGCCGTCTTAGACGTATTCAAAGACTCTCCCCTCAGGCCAGCTCAGAACTTTTGCGCTTATCTTAATGACCATGCGGCTAGAATTGTTAACTATGCCTATTTTCAGGCGATGACCCTAATGCCGATTCCGATTGGCTCTGGGTCGGTCGAATCGGCGGTTAAGCCGATTGACCAAAGGCTACAGTTGACCGGAGCCCAGTGGAACCCGGGGAATGTCAATCAGATGCTGGCGCTCAGATGTAATTATCTCAGTGGCTCTTTCAACTCCTCTTGATTCAATGCTTCTGCCAAAGTGGGATGCTCCCACGCCGACTTGCCTCAGATTGAGTTAACTCTGATCAGGGTCAACACCCAGCGATCGCAGTTGTGCCTTCAGGCGCTCTACCTGTTCTTGAGCTTGTTCTTTAGCGAGTCGCTCCTGCTCTTTGGCTAGACGCTCCTGGGCTAAGGCATCTGCCAACTCTTGTGGTATCAGTAACTTTTCCCCAGTGTCTTGCCGATAAAACCCAATTAATTGACCTTCGACTTGCAACCTCAGTTGCAGCGGTTTACTGCAACCATCATTAATCGGTTGATAGTCTTCTCCTTGTAATCGATAACCTTGTAATTGAGTTTTAATCCATTCCCTTTTAGGGTCAAACAGCCAATATTCCTGCACACCCAGTCGTTCATAAAGTGTCTTTTTCTCAACCAGGTCTTCATTTTTGGTCCGCTTAGAGGTTATCTCAAAAACTACCACGGGTACTTGGTGCTCTTCCCAAATCTTGTAATTATCCCGACCACCTGGTTCCACATCAAAAATTACCATTACATCGGGTGCGACTCGCAAGCGTGGAAAGCCTTCGGCGTAGTATAAAAATTGATTTCCCAACACCGTTGCTCGCCGTCCCCCCAAATATTGCTTTAAAACTTCTAGGGTGACCAGTAAGGCATATAAATGCAGGTAAGTTTCTGCTACAGGTTGGCCATCCGAGCTGGGGTAGA
>JBAVRC010000256.1:0-2540 GCA_049694615.1 Thermosynechococcaceae cyanobacterium
ATGAAATCTCGATGGATTTGCACAGTGTCAATTCCCGGCGCTGTACTCATCTTTAAGACAATGAGGCCATCTCCTTTGTTTTCAATACTTTGAACCCCCAATTGGGCGGATGGGTATGCGGTATTGAGACGATTCACCGAATGGGCAAATGCAGTCCAATTGACGCCAGCATTGAGGGTGAAATTCAGGGTTTCTAGGGCGCTGTGGAAGAGTTGGGCAAATTCGCCGGGGACAAAATCCCCTTCGCGAGGCCGACGGTCTTGGTTATTGCGTTTCAGGTAAACAAAGCTGCATTCGACCCCTTCCAGTTTGGTGGTACTACTCAACTGTGCATCTTCGAGACCAATTCCAGTGAGGGTTGCACCGCAAAAATTGGTCGCAGCAATTTTGCTCCGCGTTAAATCTGCCTGAATGAGGTTGGCCTGACGGAAATCCGTTTTAGTTAGGTCAGCTTCGCTTAGGTCGGCTTCCTGAAAATTGGTGTTGGTGGCCACCGCTTTGGTCAGATTGGCACTGCTGAGTTTGGCTTCGTGGAAATTGCTGTGAATGAGGGTGGCTTTGGTCAGGTTGGCCCGAATCAGATCGGCACTGGCAAAATTGGTTTCGCTGGCATCGGCTTCGGTTAAATCGGCCCCACCGAGATTGGCCCGACCCAGTCGGCTTCTTCGTAAAAGACTTTCCCGTAAATTGGATCCCCGCAAATTCGCTTCGATGAGAATCACTCGATTCAAATTCGCGCGCCGAAAATTGGCTTCGATGAGGTTGCTAAAGCTAAAATCTGCGTTTGTTAGTCGAGCTTCAATCAAATTTGCCTCGCGCAAATTGGACTCGCTGGCGATCGCTTGGTTGAGGTTGCAGGCCCGGAGATTGGCTTGATAAAAGTTGGCTTCGATCAAAATGCCTTTGGTTAAATTAGCCTCTTGCAAATTGGCCTTGGACAGATTGGCATGGTTCAAGTCCGCGAAGCTGAGGTTTGCCGAGACCAGGATGGCCTCAATCAGGGTGGCGCGGTTTAAGTCCGCTTCAATGAGGGTGGCTGCGGTGAGATCGGCAAAACTGAGGTCGGCCTTGGTGAGAACGGCTTTACTAAGATTGGCTTTACCCAAATTGGCTTCGCTGAGGTAGGCATAGCTGAGATTGGCACAGCTTAAAAAAGCGCCATATAAGTTAGCCAAGCTTAAATTGGCTTTGGTGAGATTTGCACCAATAAGATTAGCCCCCCGCAAGTCGGCATTGCTGAGGTCCGCACCGCTGAAATCGGGTTGTTCGGCAAAATGGTGTTTACGCCAATTGTTCCAATGGGTTACGCCAAGCTTGAGTTCTTTGAGATGGGCGTCGTTAGCCACAGGGCATCCTTTCCTGACTCGATTGCGTTCTAAAGCCCCCCCAACAGTTCTAGCCGCTTTTTAAGTTCCCCGCCACAGTGTTGTGTCGCTTGTTAAAGGGTAGCGTAATCCGATTGTGCTACCATGTCGAAGCTTCCTTAGCCTAGTCGTGGTCCAGCAGCACCCATTTTGGCATGCAGCCTCATTTCTTATCCTTTCTGCCCGCATTTCAGCGCGTTGTTGCCCTTTACCTGAAGGCTGCGCAAGCTCCAAGCCATAGGTTGCAAGGATGGTCGCTTCAAGACCGCGACCCTCGTATCATTGAACAATTAATGCCGTGGTGGGCCTGGCATTATCACCACTATTTCCGGGTGGTTAGCGATGGATGGCAGCAGATCCCTAGCTCGGGCCCATTTTTATTTGTCGGGTCTCATAATGGCGGCTTGGCCTCTCCCGATATGTTCATGACCATGTATGACTGGTTTCGGCGGTTTGGAATTGAACGCCCCGTCTATGGTCTGATGCATCCTAAGGTCTGGCAAGCCTTTCCTGAACTGGCCCGTTTGGCTACCCAAGGCGGGGCACTCCAGGCCCAACCTAAAATGGCGATCGCCGCCCTTCGTAAAGGCGCTAGTGTCCTCGTCTATCCCGGCGGCATCCAAGATGTGTTTCGTCCCCATCCGCTGCGGCATTCCATTCATTTCAATGGACGACAAGGATTTATTAAACTAGCACTGCGTGAGGAGGTGCCGATCATTCCCGTGATTTCCTGCGGTGCCCACGATACGTTACTGGTGCTGACCGACCTCTACCCACAGGTCCAAATGTTGCGCCAACAGTTCAACCTACCCTGGTTTTTGGGCATTGACCCAGAAGTCTTTCCCCTGTATTTAGGATTGCCTTGGGGAATATCTCTGGGGCCGTTGCCCAATATTCCGCTTCCTGCACCTATCCACACCCGAATTTGTCGGCCCATTATTTTTGAGCGTTATGGACCCGATGCATGTCATGACAAAGGGTATGTCGATGACTGCTATCGCCAAGTCTGTGAATCGATGCAAATGGAATTAGACCAGTTGGTTCTCGATGCGCAAAGCTTAAGATGAGCGTTACTGATCGCTTAGGATCGTGGATTAAATAAAACCCAGCGATTGAAATCGCGGCTAAAAGAACAAAACCCGCCTACGCGGGTTGAAATCCACTATTAGTCCGCGT
>JBAVRC010000257.1:0-2882 GCA_049694615.1 Thermosynechococcaceae cyanobacterium
CGAAGCCGTCTTGTCTGCTGACAATGCGATCGCCCTTGCTGCGCTGGTCCAAGGGATAGAGGACGAGCCCTTACAGCGTCGCGCCTTAAACCTGGGGATGGTAGCGGCCTTTGCCATGCGCATGTTGCTCATTTTTACAGCAACCTGGGTCATTCACTACTGGCAGTTTGAGCTATTGGGGGCTGGGTATTTGCTGTGGTTGTCCCTTCAGTACTTCCTGTCTGAAGAGGATACCGAACATCACCACCACGGGCCTCGGTTCACAAACCTGTGGCAAGCCATTCCCCTTATTGCCATCACCGACTTGGCCTTTTCGCTGGATAGTGTCACCACGGCGATCGCCCTAGCCAATGATCGATGGTTAGTGATCTTAGGCGGCGTGATTGGGATTGTAACCCTACGATGTCTGGCGGGGTTATTTATCCGCTGGCTGAAGGTGTACGTTCATTTGCAAGATGCCGGGTATGTCACGGTTGCATTGGTGGGTCTGCGGTTGCTCGTGAAAGTCTTGAACGACAATCTGGTACCGCCCGAATGGCTCATGGTCACGGCCATTGCCCTATTGTTTGCCTGGGGGTTCTCTAAGCGGGTGGATGAAGACATAGCAGCAGTTCCCGTCCAACCAACCTTAGAGGTCCAAACAAGCTTGATTGGGGTCGAGTTAGCGCAGGATCCGATGGATGATTTGGTGCAAGCTGCGCAGGATGTTAGCGTTCCGCAGTAAACCCAATTTAATGCAAGAGGCCCAAGGATCCTGGCACGGCTGGAGTCCTTGGGCCTTTTGCATGGGATGAAACTCGAGATTACTCGTAAATCCAGGTATTCAGGGTTGGGGCCCAGTCAGCCAATTCCTCTGACTTAAACCAGAGACTGATTTCCCGAACAGCGGTTTCAGGGGCATCGGATCCATGAATGATATTACGGCCAATATCCACGCCAAAATCGCCGCGAATGGTTCCGGGTTCGGAGTTGAGGGGGTTGGTGACGCCCATCATTTTGCGAGCCGAAGCCACAACGCCTTTCCCTTCCCACACCATTGCCACCACGGGACCGGAGGTAATAAAGTCCACTAAGCCCGCAAAGAAGGGTTTATCTTTATGCTCGCCGTAATGCTGTTCAGCGAGATCGCGGCTGACCCTCATGAGCTTGAGACCCACTAGGGTAAACCCCTTCGCTTCAAAGCGGCGAATAATTTCTCCCACCAGCTTGCGTTGCACGCCGTCTGGCTTGATTGCTAAAAATGTACGTTCCACAGCTTTTCTCCCACAGGGGTTTGTGATCCTTTACTATGCTGGGAAAAGATGGGTCTTTTGTAAAGCAATTGGTGATCGCCTATGAAACCCCTCGCCCAACAACTCTTCCTCGGACTGGCCGGATGTATGATGTTAACGGTCCTCTTCGGCTATGGTCTATCGGTTGTGGTCAATTACGGCATTGCCCAGTTTGAGCAGCAGGCCAATGAGTTTTTGCCCCCTCAGCAGTAATGAAATTCTGTGTAAGAGGTAGTTGGCTATGTTTTCCCTGACGCCGCCCTGGCTGAAGCAAGGTTTTTGGATCACCTTGGCGATCGCCCTACTGGTCTACCTGTTGCGGGGATTTGCCATTATGACGATGATTCCGGGTGCTATGGTAAGTCTTTTGTTGATTGCGGCGATTAGTTTGGGTATTTACCTCTTATTGGCTAGTTTGCGCTAGCGGACATCCGATTGACTGGTTCAAAATGACAATTAGCGATCGCTTAAATAACTTTGTCATTCAATCCAACGATCCTTTGATTTCACGTTTCTCCATTCTTGGAGGAATTTGGTCTGCACTCAGGACAACAACCTTCCCATCTTGCCAAATGGCGATCGCCTCTCCCAACTTACGATGCCGTGCGATCGCTTCAGCAACTGCAATCTTTCCACCCTCATAAATCTTTTGATATAGCACATCCATTTCTTCAGTTGTCATTCCACTTCTCCGTAGATTCTTTCCCAAATTATTGGAATATAAATCGTTAAACTCTCATCAATCAGGCGTTTAGCCACCAGACGCAACGATTCACCTGAATTATCAAAAATCATCCACCCATCAGCTATCGGTAAATAAAGCTCGACTAAATTTTTCAGTCCGCGTTCATAACGCCTCCGCACAACCTCCTCTGGGATATGATGTCCTCCACTGGACACCCGTCTTGCCACCCGTTCAACCGCTAAATCAGCACTTGGCAGCCAAAGATAAATCAAGTTTATCCTGTAGCCCCTGGTTTTACAGACACTCATGAATTGAGCAAACGTCCGAGCCGCTAAAGTTGTTTCAAACGCAAAATCAACCCCTGTTTCTGCAAGTACTTGCAGCCGTTCCCGCATCAACCACCCAGATTGCATCGCCATCGACTCTGGATTGAGCGGAGACAACCCTGCTGCGATGGCATCTGCATTCACATATTCAAAAACCTGTAAAAAGCGAGGCAACACCGTCAGCGCCACAGTCGTCTTGCCTGACCCATTTGCACCGCCGATGACATAAAGACTCGGCATCATTCAATATTTGCGTAGCTTAGCCTTCACCGCTTCTTTGGCAATATGCGCCATCAAATCCTGCAATCGCTGGTTAAAAGAGACCAATACCATAATAGAAGTCTCAATCTAGCCCATATAGCCCGTATGATATCCCATTCGTTATGGGGACACTGAGATTGCTTTATTTTGCTGCTTGATTGCAGTCCTAGGATCGCTAGTAGCTGAGATGATATAGCTGAAGGCTGTTTTAGACTAACCCTCTTTTGTTACTCTCATCAGAGAAAAATCTGAAACCCTCTCTAGGCAAAGATCTTTGCTGAACCCCTCCAAATTCATGAAAGTGTTAGGAAATACGTGATGAAAAGCATAGCCTATAGG
>JBAVRC010000258.1:0-1708 GCA_049694615.1 Thermosynechococcaceae cyanobacterium
GCATTTTATAAGCTTAGTACAATTGAAAGACTCGATGCATTTTATATACTTAGTGCAGTTGAAGAACTGAGGGGAAATCGCACTCCCTATCTCACACCAAAAAACCGAAATATTTGCGAACAAAGCACTGATATCGCTGGCGGGCTAACGGCCTCAAATTGAGCGGTGGCTAAAAAAAAAGCCAATTACCCGTGTGTCTCATCCATCCGCTCCAATGCGTTGTTAGACACGATAAGTGAGGCAACTTGAACTAAAAATATTGTACTGCCTGCACCAGGATTTTGAGCTACTTTTTTGAGGGTGATCGCCCCAACAATCAATCCTCTCAATCGCAGCTCTAGGGGGGCGACATAACGGCTATAACACAGACCGGACAAGCTCCATAGCGCGTATACCTTTAACATAATAAGGCAGTTTATTTCGGTTAATTTGCATTAGCTCTTGAATAATTTCAATCTGATTATGGAATAAACTTATCCAATTATGAGCATGTAAACAAACATAAAAACTGCTATGCCTGGAATATGAGCGTTTAGCCTCTCTGACACGAGCAATATACTTCTGTATTCCTTTTTGTTTTATCATTCTACCTTCAAGACTCGCAGTTACATATGCAATAGCAATCAGCATAATTAGCACTGAAAGACGCTTTTCAACAACTTGTGTCTCCTCTAAATTGTATCCACCTTTTTTGAAGTCTCGGAACATTTCTTCGATATCAAATCTTTTTTGATAAGCTGATATAGCCAAGTCTAAGCTCTCAAAGTTTGTCAAAATATACCAAGGCTCCTTTGCGGAAAATCCTTTGTAATTTCGCTTCCACTTACAGGCAATATTCATGCCGCCAAATCCTTTCCCCTTTGTGACACTAATATTGTTCAAAAAGAGCTTCATTCCACGTCCTAGTCCTAAGTCATTTAATTCCTTGAATTCTTCTTCACCATCTTTGATATTTATATTCTTTTTCTGTCTTAAGCAAAAGTACAGACCCTTCTCCCCAAGGTACTTACCCAATTTTGGAGAACAAAATTCCCTATCCCCAAGCACTACTGTTTTATGATTTGCAAATAGAGGTAGTATTTGATTCAATATCTTCTTCTGATCTTCTAGATTACTATTTCCCGCTTTTTCTAGAAGTACCCAATAAATGGGCCATGCTCGGCGCTCCCAAATTAAGCTCACCATCAAGATATTGATGTATCCCCAATTTGTCCTATCAATAGCAATGTATGCAATTTGATTTTGCCCCAACGTGCTTTCAATTAGCTTCCTGAAGCACGGCAACCAAATCTTCTCTAAATTGAATTTCCCTAAATCCAGAAATCGCTGTAACTTTTTTCGACGACTCTCCAATAAAATTGGTATTGGCAGTGATTCGGCTAGAGTTTCAAGTTTGACTTTCTTTACTATCTGTAGCGCTACAATAATGAGGCTTAGTAACAGATATTCAGCTTTTGTTAGTTGGCTTTTAAGCTCGAGTTGAAATTCTTCTGCTATCATTTACCCTAGATGGGCTTTTTCAGGAAAATTGGCCCATCTGTCTTTTACTACCTTTGGCCTATCCCTTGCTACACAACCGTTACAAGCTGTGATGTCGCCCCCCTAGATCGCAGCTAGAAATCTAAGAGGCCATTTATTACTCTCAGTTCGCGTGAATTTTTTAAGAGTATTGTGAATTCCCAGATCCTGCCTTACAGATAGGTCTGTT
>JBAVRC010000259.1:0-4951 GCA_049694615.1 Thermosynechococcaceae cyanobacterium
TATGGTTTTGAGATTATTCTCAAACTCCTTCCTGGCTCGGCTTATCGAGAATGCTGCAAGATCTGAGTTATCCAAGTCCCGTTTGAATTTCATGGTCTTGGGGTCGAACTCCAGCAGGCGGTGAACCGTCTTGGCCTCTTGGCCTGCCATTTCTCCCAGGCGTTGCGCGGCTCGACCTGTGGGGGAAGCGAGGGCAATTTCCTTGCCCATTGCTTTCCACAGGGCCACAATGGTTCGGGTTGTGAAGGTTTTTCCCGTGCCAGGTCCGCCTGTCAAAATCAGGATGCGTTGACTGGCTGACATTTCCACCGCTTGGCGTTGTTGGGCCGATAGGGGTATTCCTGCTTTTTCCACAAATCGTTCAATCCAGCGGCGCACTCGCTCTAGATCCACCGCTACTGGGGTCAGGAGTAATTGGCGTAACCGCAGGGACAACCGATACTCAGCTTGGAAAAAGGACGGGGCATAGTACAGGTTTTGGCTTTCAAAGGGTGTGGTCCCTTTCTCGCCGATCAATTCTCCGTCCGTAATCATGCAATGGATGCAAAACTCCACTTGATCCGCTTTCGGTTCGTGGTCTTTGAGGGTGAGGCGTTTGATGGTGCGTTCAATCAGTTCCCCTTGAGGCAGGAAGCAATGGCCTTCTTCTGAGGCTTCTCCTAACACATGCAACGTCCCACACCGATACCGATATTCCGAGTGGGCTTCAATGCCAATGTTGCGGGCGATCGCATCGGCAGTCACAAACCCAATCCCGTAAATATCCGTGGCAAGGCGATAGGGGTTTTGGGTGACGATGGAAATGGACTCATCGCCATACTGTTTGTAGATTTTCACGGCATAGACGGTGGAAACCCCATGCCCCTGGAGGAAGAGCATCACTTCTTTGATGGCTTTCTGGGTTTCCCAGGTGGTTTGGATCATCTTGACCCGTTTCTGGGCGATGCCGGGGACTTCCACCAGGCGATCAATCTGGTTTTCGATGATGTCGAGGGTTTCAAGACCGAAGTGGGCCACGATGCGTTTGGCGGTGACGGGGCCAACCCCTTTGATTAAGCCGCTGCCTAGGTATTTCTCGATACCGGTCAGGGTGGCAGGTTTGGTCTCGCGGTAGGTTTTGACCTGGAACTGTTCCCCAAATTTGGGATGCTCTCGCCAAGTGCCCGACAGTTGAAGGGTCTGTCCGGCTTGGATGTTGGCAAAGTTGCCCACGATGGTCACTAGGTCGCGAGATCGCGGCGCTTTCAGGCGGGCAACCGTATAGCCGCTTTATAGGTCAGCCGTTCCACGACCCCTTGCAGGTCTTCCAGGGGTTGGTTCGTCGTGTTGTCTACTCCAGTTGTCGCCACGAGTCAGACCATAGCTTTGCGGATCGTCTCGATTTTAGGCGATCGCCTCTCCCGACTGAGCAACAGTTGCCGGATGAATCCCCTTCCGATATGATGAGGCAACGCTCCGGGGGGAAGCGATTCGTTCCATTCGACCGCTTCGCATCCGTCTCTATTCTCTGTAGTCGGAAGAAGAAGAGTCCCTTCGGCAGTAGCAGCATCCATACCCCTCAATGCGATTCGGCTTAGGTCTGCTCGTTGCGCCCTGACCTTTCGGTGCAGTTTGCCTTTTCGGGGACTACGTGGGCTGTGCGGGGGGTATGTCAGCCCAATCAATATGCTTAGATTACGCTCTGGCTATTTTTCTCTGAAGCGTGGATTTACGGCTCTTTCCATTTTTCTTTCGAGAAAATTTATCTGTACTTTCACCCTTGTTTTTAGGCACAGTCCATGTGTCTGGCGGGATACTTCCTGTGGCTTATCCTTCTCAAACATAGACATAATAAGCTGTTTGGTCTTTGCCAAGCTTTAATGACATCTGCCGATTTAGCGTTAAAACGACTTGGGTGAGAACAGGGGTTGGGTCTCCTTGGCAAATAGAGTGGATGTCGCGGTTGGCCTGTGAGGTTGGGATAGTGGTACAGTCTCCACAATTTAAAATCCTATGATTTGAGGGGCTGGACGATCGCCATCCTCCCAACTGTTTTCATGACGCTGTTTGGCGACGGTATTTTGGAAACATTTGCCATCAGAGGAGGCTAGATTCGCGCTACAGTTCGACAGGCGATCGCGTCTTGAACTCATGGTTGGGCTAATACCAAGCGCAAAATCGCAAGCTTGACGTTGATTAAGATACACATTATTAGCTTGATAGCCTTCTAGTTTTGTCCGAAACTTAAGCAGTTGTTTTCGATACTCATCTGTTACATTTTTAGAATTGATCAGGAACTGCAATTCATTTAATGCTTTATCCCAGTTATTGCTACAAATAAAAGTATTCACATTGGTATGAAGTTGAGCAATGCTAACGGACTGAGACCATACACGAGTTGAGGATAGCACCAGTAATAGAACCAGGCTAAATAAAAATAGAAGCTTAGGAAATTTCATTGTTCAGCCATCTCATCAAAAATTGACAACTTGCGGAAGCGTTCAAAGTCAGCCGATTAACTGTCATACTCTGGTTACTCGTCTTTTGAAGACTGTTTCAGTCCAGAATCCACTTTTTTGCCCAGTGCCGGAATCCGCTGGCTATAACAAATCCCTCCTATTGCATCGAAACAGGGAAATTGATCGGTGCGAGACGCAAAGATAGGATCGGCATAACGATAGCCGAGGTTTGCAATAAATGCGATGACATAATGTCGATTCACTTTCCCTGAAATCGATTGAACAATACCTGCATCTGATCCGTAGTTAAACGTCAATCCAGTTTTGTGGGCAAAGAGAACGCTTGCGATCGCATTGCAGGGACGGACATCTCGACCATAGGCAATTCCATCGACGGTCACCGTTCCATCAGTGGAATTAACCCAACGATCTGGGACGGGGGCCGGGATGCCGGGGCGGGTTTGGGGTGCTCCGCAAAAATTAGAGGTCGAGAGCGCTTCGTTATACCCTTGATTTGCCAGAAGGCGCTTCAAAAAAGTGCGGGAGCGATCGGAGAGTTCTGCTGGGGTAACCGCACGACCATCAGGACGATGCCATAGGACAGCGTTTTTCTTAGCACCGTCAATGAGCCACAACAGGCGGGCAGTATCGAGGGCCGTCATGTGGATGTAGCCCGGTTGCCAATTGGTACCCGTTTTAGGATCGGTGCCGTTAATTTGGAGGGTTGCTAAGCCCAAATTACGAAACTCGGCATTCATCGCCTTAACCTGATGACGCTCGTGCAACAACTTCAACATCGCCCGCGCGGCTGTGTTGTCCGAATAGGCGATCATCGGATCGAGCCATTTGCCAATCGTGAGCGTCTGAGTGGTCTCTTCAATCGGGTCTGTATAAGTAAAGGTTTGATTGAGCGTAAGCTTTCCAGCATCGACTAAGCGCATGATGCGGTATGCAACCAGAATCTTGAACAGCGAGGCTGGATAGGGTGCCATGAATTGAAATCGGGCCGAGCCGCTTCCGGGCACGATGTCGTCGGCAGGGGTGAATGGCGGGTTATTCTTCCAACCTTTGATGGTTAGTTGTTGCCCGTTTTTATCCGAAAAAGTTCCGCCATCCCAGCGTTCGATATCCCATTTGCGCCACCGCACAGATCGCGCGTTGAAATTGCGATCAATCGGGACTTGAATCCCATTAGGATAGTCGCGGGAAAAGAGAACATTGGCCGCTTCCTCTGCCTGACCGTCTTCATCGAGTTGGATCACAGCAATATCGACGTTGGGCATGTGGGCGACTCGTGGTGCGGGAACTGGGCAAAAATCCGCACCTGGACAGGCTTCATTGTAAGGACCATAATCGATAACATGATCGAATTTGGCATTTCGGGCAAACTGCAACAACCCTGCGCTTAAATCTTTCGCCTCCGCAGCAAGCGTTACTTGCGGGGAGACAAGCAACAATAGCACACAACCCATAATGCAGATTAAATGCAGAGTTTTGGACAGTAACCCTTGTCTCATTTTTAAAAAACTTAAATACTTTGGATAGTTTATTCTCTTATAGATTTTTCTGACACAGTATTTTTTGTAATAAAAATTAAAGTTCCTCTGACGTTTTAGAAGGGGTTTAAGAGATTGACTCTGTTTGGCTTGTGGAAGCCAGGAAAAACAAGTCGATGTCGCATCGCCCCACTGAGATGACTACAATTGGCTCAGCGATCGCCTCAGATTTGCCCGTGCTTGGACTTCTAAAACGTTTTGAAAATACGCTGTGATATAAATACTGGACCTCCCTAGAAATCTATCTAGAATTTGCCGACGTGCTTTACAGAATTCTACATCTGGTACCCAAGCATATTCTTGTCGAATTTGATGCTCGTACTCCTGAAATCGCTCGACGGGAGCACCCAGGATCGCCAAGTCAATATCGACTAAGATTTGAGTCTCAAGGGTCTGTGGAACAACATCGTGTTGTGTCGCTAATATCAGGTTTTTTATCCGATCTGCAATTTCAGGTTTTACGCCTTGATCTATCGCAACCTGATAGGCCAATTGACCGCTTTTTTCTTCGTTATCTTTTCGATGTGGATCGTAGATTGCATCGTGAAACCATAAAGCAATTGCAATCTCTGCTCGGTTGCAGTGGAGAGATCGCCCCGCGCTAAGGGTCTGCCATTGCCAAAGATGTGCAAGACAGTCCTGGAGGTGTTGAAGGGTGTGGTAATGTCTGTGGGGTTCACTGTAGCGCTCAATGAGCTGTTGGTAGACAGACGGGTTAGGGAGCGTCGCCCCAAGTTCTTGCCAGGTTTGATCCCATTGCGCTAAACTCATCAACGAATCGTTCATTATGACTTTTGGGGGTCTGGGTTCAGTTCGCCCAACTTCGCACTCCACCAAAGCGCCTCACTTCGCATAGTCTCAGTAGTCCGCAATGCAAAAGGAACTCGCTCAGAAACATACCTGAGAAGGCGCAGGTAGTAAAATCATTGTTCGTAAGAGCAATCGGTGCTCAACTTC
>JBAVRC010000260.1:0-4689 GCA_049694615.1 Thermosynechococcaceae cyanobacterium
GACCTTTTCCTGATTTGTTTGAGTCCGTTTTTCTCAATATCGATGACTTACCCTCACCAAGACGTACAAATTCTCGATCCGCCAAAAAGCTTACTATACAAGTTGTCCCGGCTTAAACGCATACCCCTCAACTCAAGGCCGTTAGGCATTCAACCTACTCACCAGTTGTTGAAAGGCCGCGTCGTTGACAATCGATGTAGGATTGACTAGTATGATAATACAATCCTACTAAACTGTCGCAGACAGCTCACAGTCATGAGTAAGAAGGTCAGTATAACCTTGGATGACGAAGTTCTAGATTTTGTAGATCGTTTAGCAAGCAATCGTAGCAGCTTTATAAATGGTGTCCTCTGGCAAGAGAAGAGAAGGATTTTCATGAAAGAGCTAGAAGATGCTTATAAAGATCAGGCTAGTGATCCAGAGTTCCAGGAAGAAATTTCTGTTTGGGATATTGCGGTGGGCGATGGTTTAAATGCCTAACGGAAACTTAACCTACAAGCGAGGAGAGATATGGTGGGTTGATCTGAAACCCGTTATTGGTCATGAAACCGACAAAGAACGCCCTTGTCTGATTTTGCAAAACGATATTGGCAACCAAAATGGGACAACGACAATAGTTGCCCCCTTGTTGCCTGGAACAAAGACTTATCCATTCGTAGTAAATATTAAACCAACTGCACAGAATGGACTAAATGGAAATCGACACATCAACTTAAGTCAAATGAGGGCTGTAGATGCTCAGAGAATCAAGAAAAAACAAGGTATTTTAGAAGAAATTTATTGGGAAGAAATCGAGAAAGCAGTATGTATTGAGCTTGGTTTCAGTTTAGCGTTTAAGTCCTCGTAGTTTGCCCAGCGGAATAAAGCTAATCGCCCAGGTTAAAATAAAGGGGCACAGTTGAAACGAGATCAAGCCGATGGCAGTTCGACAGCCCCGCTACAGCAAAGAAGAGTTTACTCGACGTGGACACGAAATCTACGATGCTCAGGTGCGATCGCAAGTCGAGGCGGATAATCATGGAAGGATCGTGGCGATCGACATCGAAAGCGGAGCCTTTGAATTGGGCGACGATAGCCTGACTGCCGCTAAACAATTGTTGGCACGTTGCCCCGACGCGCAGATCTTCGGTATTCGGATTGGACATCGGGCTGTTCATCGCTTTGGCTTTCGTTCTCCTAGTGTGCCCGCATGATTGTTGGTCATGTAAATTCCCATCGTACTATCCGCCGCTGATTTGGGACGTTAGACTGCATAATTATTGGGAAGGTTAAAAATTCATACATGAATAACAACGAGCTTGCAAAATATGTACTTGGACTAGAAGGTGAGACGGTTATTTTCCCTAAAGATGGAGATTATGCAGTTAAACATGCAGATGGTACGGTTAATATGTACTATGAGCTACCTTCATCGCAACGAGGCTGTCAACTCATAGAACTCTTATGTAAATTGACAGAGTTGGGAAAGGCCACTTGGTTAAGACGCAAGGCTGACACTGGCTGGCTGTACTGTTTTATTGAATATGAGCAAATTATTATAGATTTTTCCTATACCGAAGCTGATTTTGATCTAGAAAGTATTGAACTTGATACATCTTTTGCAGTGCTTTATCGAGGAGATACTTTTTTATATCTGGCAGGATTGATGAATGGAGATAAGCTTATACGTCTGATTAAAAGCTTAGATATACCTATTGATGATAAAAAAGTGTTAGAGCATAATGAAAAATGGCAAGGCCACTTGTTAAATGACTTAATTGAAATAGCTAAATAATCTATCAGCAGATAACATACATCTCGACAGATAAATGGCTTCAATAAGTTTTTTTGTAGTTATGGAGAGTATTGGGGGCGATCTCATACAATGCTTATTACTCGGCATCGTTCTGTTGCCTGCCTTGTCTAACCCCGCTATACAAGGGACGCTCAAATCATGTTCACGGTTGGCGTATTTCTATTTTTGCTCATGCCTCTGATGGCAAGGCCGTTGAGGGGAGTGGGGGCGATCGCCTAGGATTGGTAAATTGTTCGTTCTGTACCTGTCTAACTTCATAGGAAGCGATCGCCCTGACGAATAGCCCACTCAATTTGGGACAAAATCCCCCGCAGCATCGTCAGTTCTTCCGGAGAAAGATGAGTCCGTTGAGCCATTTGCCGAAATTTTTGCATTCGACTCGGAGCCGTTTGCGGGTACAAAAAACCAATGTTCAGCAAAACGGTTTCTAAATGGTTTAAATACTGTTCCAAGGCATCGATAGGAGCCAACATATTCAAAGGAACTTCTGGCACTTCGACCCCATTGACCGCCGGAAGCATAGAACCCATCTGAACCGTTTGGTACAGCTCATAGCAACAGACCGCCACCGCCTGGGCCAGATTTAAGGACGGATAATCGGGATGGCTTGGAATCCCAACCGACCGTTGAGCCAAGTTCAGTTCGGCATTATTGAGACCCCGATCTTCTGGACCAAAGATGAGCGCCGAAGGGGTTTCCAGTAACCAGGGCAGGGCTTGACGCGGATGCTCTAAGGGGATAGCGTGCGATCGCACACGGGCCGTAGTGGCGATCGCACGATAGCAGTTGGTCAGTGCTAGGGGCAGGGTTTCGACTAATTGAGCGGTTTCCAAAATATCGGCAGCATGGACTGCCATTTGCCGCGCCTCCGGGCCAAGCGGATCGCAGTGGGGATTGACCAGAACCAATTGCCGCAACCCCATATTTTTCATAATGCGGGCCACAGACCCCACATTCAGTGGGCCAGCCGGTTCCACCAGCACAATGCGTATGCGCTCCAAAGCTGTGCTCATGGTTGTTTTTCCCGCCAACGGTCGGATCGATTGTATCGCTTGACTCGGCGATCGCTAAAATCCGCAGGCAACGGGCGGCAAAGTCAGTTCGATTTGCTGTTGCAAAAATTGGGTCAGCCAATCCTTGACGCGATAGGTGGCGCGGCAATCATCCTCGTTGTAGCGAACAATATCGTCTAAAAATTGGACATCGCCAGTTTCCAGCCATTGACTGTACCAACAGATCGCCTGCGCGCCATTGGCCGCCGTATTGCGCCACTCAAACCCAACCCAGCTAGCAATGAGCTTGAGGGTATAGCTTTCAATGGGTAAGGACACCGTGCGGGTTACCCATTCATGCAAGTCAAAACAACGCGGAATGAGGGATTCAACCAACCGATCCGGCGCACCAAATGCCTTAGCCAATCGGGCCACGGTTTGGACTTCGTAGGAACAAAAATGAAAAATAGGTGCGTCGGGGTATTTCTGGAAAAGAAAAACCAAATCTTGCCAAGCCTGGGGTTCTTCGTCCGGTTTTTTGGCCAGAAAGGGATAGAACTGCTGGAGGTTGTGGAGGCGGTCAACCACCAAAACCCCGTGCAAATAAACTAAATTCAAACTGGGTTCGGCTTCGATATCGAAATACAGTTCGACGGGGGCAGTGGGTAAATTATGGAGGGTTTGAAACGGCGACGAATGGGCTAAAAAGACGGGCTGATTTTGGACAAAGGCTTGGGCTTGAGACACCAGTTTACGAGAGGCTTCCATTCCTAGTCTGGCTTTGGCATGGAGTTGAACCGGGTCGCTCTGGGCTAGGGTTTCCACTGTGTTTAGGCCGTGGGCTTGTAACACAGGATAGCGGGTGGGGGTCACGCCAGGGATCAGCGATAGATGGTTTTGAGATTGGGCGATCGCATAGCAATGATCGAACCACACACACATGCTGCACCGATTTCGGGCAATAAAAACCTCCGGTTCGGCCTGCTGCACTAACATTTCGGCGAGTTCTGCCAGCAAGTCTGCCATGAGCGGTATCGCTTTGGACAAGTCCACGGCATACCATCCCTTGTCCCGTAGGTACAGCCAAGCAATTTCAGGATCGGCCTGTTGCACCGTTGCCAGAACTGTGGCATGGAACGCGCTCAAGATCTGATATTCCAGCTTGGGACGCTTGCTGAGTTTCACATCCACAGGAACATAGAGCCAGTCCCCAAATACAGAAACCCCAGATCGCCGAATCAGCAGATCTGGGGTACTGGCAAGGGCACAGGGGTTGGTTGTCGGGTCCAAGAGGACGCCGTTGCGGATGATGGGCACGCCTTGGCGCATGAGGTCTTGGGTGGCGGCAGCTCCAGCATGCCAGTCATGGGGCGGATAGTCAGGTTGCTGGGCAGTTTGGTCTGTGGTCAGAGTCTGCTGAAATCGTTTTTTATCTTGAATCAGCTTGCGCAGAAAGTCGTTCGTTTGACCACGCGTACTTGGGTCGCCATACATTTCCAAAAATGCGTGTCTATGGCAACGCTGAAAACTAAGCAGCAGTTGGTCGGTGAGGATCATGGACGTTTAGGTATAAAACCTGTAGGGATCTTAACAAAATTTTTCATTTTTGCGCGGTTAACCTGGCCATAACGCTTAAAACTCAAGGTTTGCGTTGGGGGTAGGGTGATTAGCTATCCAAGCCGGGACGTTACTGTGAGACCTGATGAGCACCCAGTGTTAAAACTGAGGTTGGTAAGGTAACATCTACAATGTATTGAGAGTCAATGTTTATTGCGCCCGTAGCTCAGTGGATAGAGCAACCGCCTTCTAAGCGGTTGGTCGATGGTTCGATCCCATCCGGGCGCGTTTAGATTTCAATCCTTTTAGCAAGGGTTCTGGCCAACCCTTCAATAAATGAATTGC
>JBAVRC010000261.1:0-1567 GCA_049694615.1 Thermosynechococcaceae cyanobacterium
GCATTGCTGGAAACGCAGTTCAACCGGACCTCTCCGGGTCAGTTGTCCTCAGAACAGATCGATGAATTGATTGGACAGATGCAGTCAACGCAACGCAGTCAAAGAAAGACTGCGTTGAAAGCCGTACCCGCAGCATCCTAGCTCAATCGATAGATGTGTTGAGTCCCGTGACTGTACTTTGAGTGATCGCGGGGCTTTCATTCTTTGAAGCAATTATTAAAAAGGTAGGCATCTCATGGGCTACATGATTGGCATTTGGACCATTGATCGAGAGGGCGTATCTCCAGGTCCAGGATGGGCACCTGGTTGGTTTGTGCCAGATCTAAAGTATGGAGTTCATCCAACAAATATTGAAGCGAAACGTGCCTATCTTGTGGTTCACTGCCCAAATTTCAGTAATCTTGGTGCTGAGAAGGTGAAAGGCATGTTTCATAGTCTGACCAAGGCTAATTCATTCAGTGTTCAAAAGGCCAAGGTATTGAGGGTAGAACAATCAAAAACGGACTCCGAAAGCGATTGCCCTAAGAGGGTAGCTCAGCCCATGCCGGAGAAAACGATTGCAGGAGGTCGCGAGTGAAAACGCATCAACAGCTCAGCCTATTTGCTGCACCTATTGACCTCCTACAAGCGCGAGTAGATGCCGCCCTGTTTCGATCACTTCACCAGGTGGAGCGAGCCGACAAGCGCTGGAGCAAACACCAAAAGAGCGGGTTAACTGATGCCGAGCTGAAGGAGGTGATCGCCGATGAGTTCGGCATTAGCGGAGGTGGGAGTCAGCCTGAATGGCATTCACACCAGGGAGGCGAAGACCCAAAATTCTGGCTTGATTCAATCACTATCCAGGGTAAGCCCACGCTCAAGGGACAACCCCTGTTGGAACGAGTGAGATCACTTTTGTCTATTCCGTATCCACTGAGTTGAACAAGCCGACTGCTTAGAGGCACCCAATCTTCATCGAAAGCCTAAATCTTTCAATAAAAACCATATAAAATAGATGCCACACCATGTTACTAGCCCTTCTTGAAATGCCAAAAGCGCAACAAACAGAACCCACCGAAGAAACCATTAAGTACGCCAGAGGTGAAAACCCTGTCTCCCAGCGCAACTTGACGTATCACAAAGGTAGACCCTCGGTTCGGGATGCTTGGGGAGAGGATGCGGTGAAACTCACCACGACTTGTACCCCAACAGCTAAGACGGGTCTACCAGACGCTTTGGATGCCGCTGGATACGCATCGCTAGCTGAACTGTTGGAATATATCGGTAGGGGGTTGATCACCCTGCCGCAAAAGCCACCACGACCGGAGCTATAAACGAGAAGCTAAAATGCGGTTGTCGGCGATCGCGCAAACGGCCTGATCATCCTTGCGTGTCGATACCAGTACTGAAAGTTAAGTGGGTTGAGGATAGAGATCGTGGCATCCGGGATTGGGGAATCCTAATCGTCAGATCGAAGCCCGATTTCATGGCCTAACAATCATGTCCGATGATGCTGCCTACCTGGAATTTTTAGATCCGAACAACAATAGCCACAAGTTTTACGAAGTGTCTGTGCAGCAAGAGACCC
>JBAVRC010000262.1:0-2552 GCA_049694615.1 Thermosynechococcaceae cyanobacterium
CCTCTAGGTCAAAGGATGATGGCGAATTCAAAATCTGGAGCAGTTCGGTTTCTAAGGGATTTTGCTGGGAGAGTGCGGTCAGGGGGGGCGGCCCAGCGGCACTGGCTGAGGTATTGACCTTGGACAAGATCTTTTCAAGCAACCCAGGTCCCATTTGGCTATAGCCTCGGTGAACAGATCGAATTGAGTTCGCCAAGTCCTCGGCAGAGGTGCTTTTGAGCAAATATCCTTTGGCTCCGGCTCGCAAAGCTTCCGTAATGCGATCCTCCTGATCTGAGCCGCTCAGTAATAAAACCGCAACCTTCGGAAATTTTTGGCAGATGGTCTGGGTTGCAGTAATGCCATCCATTACCGGCATGTATTGGTCGATGAGCAGTAAATCGGGCTGAAGATCCGTCACCAGAGCGATCGCTTCTTGTCCGTTACTGCCTAGTCCTACAATTTGGATATCCGGTTCAGACTCTAGGAGTGCTTTGAGACCCTGAGTCACTACCTTTTGATCATCAACAATGACAACGCGAATCATTCAATCAATCTAATAGAAGAGGAGAATACGGTAGCATGAGCAACTGAAGAGACCTAGACCTACCGATCTGCGCCCTTCAGTTGTTCTTTACCAGCATGACATTCTCTCTAGACGGACAGCAAGTGCCAGACCTTAACCCCCTTGAAACGGCCAGCTCAAAATGATCTAGATCGGGGTTCTGGGATCCTGAATCAACATAACAAGCGCTTCCTCAGGTTAGGCGAGGAAGCGCTTGCGGTCAGTTGCAGGCTTGATTCAAAGCCAATCTATTCGTTTTGCTGATACGGTTCGCCACTATAGGGGATGACTCCTGTTGCAGGATAATGATCATCGCTAGGTTCAAAAATTCGACCTACACCTTCAACAATTGACCGTAGACCATTGATTAATGTTTCAAAGACTTTCATCATCAACCCTCCTTCAGATCCAAGTTGGCCTGAGGATGATCTCCATCATCGGCCCTCTTGTTTTCATCATAACGGATGCATGAGGGTAGCTAATCAAACGATACATACTAGTAATTTTATTTTATGAATGTTGATGCAGCTTCATCATTTATGGGGTAAGCGCTTTTATATTTTAAAGTCCTATATGCAGAGATTGTGCGGATAACCTTGACGTGGTGCAAGCATTCGGGGCATTATTTAAGAAAGAAACGGGGTTATAGCTCAGTTGGTAGAGCACCGCAATGGCATTGCGGGGGTCAGCGGTTCGAGCCCGCTTAGCTCCATTGAACAATTCTTATTAATTTCGATGACAATGGCCCAACAACTGTGGATAGCCGGATGGCTCGGTACAGGATGCTTGATTATGGCAAGTGTTCCAACGCTAGCGACCACCATTGAACTCAAGCCCTATGCGGTAGGAGACCCTAGGGGGATGAGCTGTCCGGCTAAGGTTATGGCCTACCAGACGGCTCAACCCTATCGAGAGGGCGGCTATGCCTGGGATGGGATGGTGAATCTACAGGCGATCGCCACACCCCTCTCCCTATCGCAAACTGACCTATTCAGTGCCACCTGGGTGGGCACCCTCAAGCCGCCTTACCAAAACTGTCGCGCTGCGGCAGGAATGGCAGTTGTGGACGGCAAGCCCTATACGGGGCATTCCTATCTACGGATGCGCTTTGTAAACGGTAAAGTCTATTTTATGTTGGATATGACGGGGATGCAGGATGCCAACAATCTGACCCCCGCTATTCTGCAAAAAACAATCGTTCAGAACAATCCGAGATGGACTTGGGGTGGTACGGATTAACTGGAAGCCCAGGGAATCGCCTCTGTTTATACATACCTCCAGTTGCTGTAGAGGGCGGCCTGTCCGTAGTAGCGGCGATCGCCATCCAGTACATTCCACACCGTCACCTGTTCAATCCAAAATCGTTTGCCGCTTTTGGAAATCCGTAGACCCGAATAGTTTTGCATAAACCCGTAGGCAGAGACGGCAGCTAAGAGCTGCGATCGCGCTTCTCGATTGGGTTCTTCTGCCGATAGGCGCGAAGGCAGGGTTGTAAATTCAGACCAAGTCATCTCGAAAAGACTCAATGCGGTCTGATTTCCATAATTAAAAATCGGATCGTCTGCGGTATTGTGGGACACCACCACAAAGGGTGCTTCAAAGATTTCTTTCGCGGCTTCGTACGAATCGGAATTCAGGGTTAGATCGTGACCAATCAACCGTTTGAAGCTCTTGCAGAGCACATCGATATGCTGAGCGAGATAGCCATTCTGATGGCTCGGTTCGGGAAATGCTGAAATCATTAATAATCGCCTAAATCCTTCAAGGGCTGAACCTTGACTGCAACAGACGGAGCAATAGGGGAGGCCCTTTTGGATCCTGCAACTATAAATTTAGTTAAAGGAATTCCCCATTCCCCCGCTATTAGGTTGCCAAAGTCATGGGGTATGCGTTTAAGCCGGGACAACTTGTATAGTAAGCTTTTTGGCGGATCGAGAATTTGTACGTCTTGGTGAGGGTAAGTCATCGATATTGAGAAAAACGGACTCAAACAAATCAGGAAAAGGTC
>JBAVRC010000263.1:0-3040 GCA_049694615.1 Thermosynechococcaceae cyanobacterium
GACCCGGACATGGCTCGCGGCCTCTACGCGTTGTTAGAAGCTCAAGCTTGGCTAAAGTCTGTTTCCTATACAGGCGGTGGATTACGCGATGCGGCATTGTCCTATACCGATCAAGCCATTCAAAGCACCCAAAAGGCAATTCAGTATAGCTACACGGGGAAAGATCCCGTTGCTTGGGGCACTTCATTTCTGTATAGTCAACGCGCCAAATTAACGTCTGTTCCGCTGAGTTCAGATCAAATCAAGTTGCAAAGAGCTGCATCTGCCCTAGCCAGTGCCAAAACGGCACTGCGTTCGGCCAAGCCTGAATACAATGGCTATCGGGCTAAAGCAATTGACTTGTCCGAGCAGGCCAGTAGTAGGGTTCAGCAGGCCATCGCCTACGCCGGCAATCCTGACAAGGATCCCTACATGGTGAAAGTCTTAAATAACCTTCAAGCGACCGAGCAGTTGTTACAACAGGCAACCAAAGACAAAGGCGGACACCGCTTTAAAGCACTGAGTTTGGTGCAGCAGGCGATTCAAGAAACGAAGGCAGGCTTAGCATACGATCGCAGCAATTAATCTCTCAACCTGCGATCGATATCAAGCAAGCTATACCCTGCTTTAATAAAGGGAGCAGACGTTCACCTGCTCCCTTTATATTGAATACTTTGTTACTTAGTTACTTATTACGTACTGTCGTTAGTAGCTAAGAGTTGAGGTTTTAAGGCGCAAATTAAATCGTGGCGGGTCAAAATTCCGACGAGCTTTTGAGCCTCATCGACCACAGGTAAACGATTGACACGCTTTTCAAGCATGAGATGGGCTGCATCTGCCAAAGAGGCATCGGGGTGAATCGTCACAGGCTTTGCCGTCATGATGTCCTGGACCGACATCCCAAACGCTTTTTTCATGTGCTGATGGAACTGAGTGGGCGACTCGAAATAAATAATGCTGCCCAACAGAGTCATGTAAAGCGGCGGCTGTAAGGGCGATTCCCGCACGAGCAAGTCGCCTTCTGAGACAATCCCAACGGCTCGCCCAGCTTCATCCACAACGGGCAATCCGCTAATTTGATGTTCTTCCATGCGTTTGACAGCTGCTTCAACCGACTCGTGCAGCTCAATTGTGATGGGGTTAGGAGTCATAAAATCCTTCACCAACTGGGGTGTGACGGACATAGATTGCCTCCTTTCAAGGGATATAAAAAAGGTGCTACTGGACGTTCTTGGGGTCTGCTAAAGCGCAGAAGTGGGCTGCAAGCTCGCCTCTGGAAAGCTCCAATCGGGTCTTAAGGCTTGGGCCTGCCGCAGATAGACATGCTGAACCTCTAACTGCGGGTCTGGGGTATTGAATTGGATGAGACAACGAATACAGTAGGGTAAGTCGGTTTTGACATACATTTGCTGTACGTCCAATAAAGGAACGCTCTGCCAATGCGATCGCTGTCGGGCGATCGCCGCTGGAAAAATGCGATCCAAATCGCGGGTGACCGAAAAGGTCACGCTCACGACTTCGGCTAAATCCAGTTCATTGCGCCCCTCAATCTCATCCAATAATTCATGGACCGCTTCTCGAATCGCCGCAACTGAGTTTTCAGCGGCGGTGGTTGCGCCACGAATTGCTTTTACTCTCCATGTCACCGCAATATCCTCCTTGAGTCCATCATGCCTCAGAACAAAGTTGTAATTGGCGACCTGTTAGCAAACTTGACATCTTGCCGCATCCGTTGAACATCCGTCTTAGAGCCGTCCTGAGGGACGATACATCCAAAGGGGCAACCCATTCGTGCCCATCTCAAAGGTTAGCCAACCTTGCAGGTCGTTAGATAATCCAATGCATCCGCTGGCCTGCTGATTGCCTGGTACAAATCGATTCCAAAAGGGTTTCGGGTCTTCGATGGGGATACATTTGGCTTTGTCGGGGTCCAGACCTGCCAACTCCGCAGCCCATCGCCGCGCCTCTTCTTCGGTCCCCAATCGATCCACCAGACCCAGTTCTAGGGCTTGCTGTCCCGTAAAGACACGACCATCTGCAAAACTTTTAACCGTGTCCAGGGTTAAATTGCGGGCCTCGGCTACGATGGCGACAAATTGACCATAGCTGGTATCGATTAAATCTTGCAGAATTTGTTGTTCTGGTGCAGTTAGCTCTCGATCAAAGGCCAAAATGTCTTTGTAGGGACCAGATTTAATGACCTTGAACGACACCCCAACCTTTTCCAACAGTCGTTCTAAGTTGTTGCCCCGCAGAATCACGCCAATACTGCCCGTAATGGTGCCGGGGTTGGCCATGATATGTTCTGCACCCATGCCGATATAAACCCCGCCAGAGGCCGAAATATTGCCGAAACTGGCAATGATTTTGGTTTTGGGACGCAGCCGTTTGAGGGCACTGTAAATTTCTTGAGAGTCTCCGACCGTTCCGCCAGGGCTATCGATCCGCAGCAGCAATGCTGGATAGCCTTTTTCTTCCACCGTTTTTAAGGCATCTAGGACTGACTTGCGGGTTCCCCCGGCGATCGCCCCCTTAATTTCGATTTTGGCAATTTGTTTGCGAGCAGAGGATTTAAACGGCCACATCATGAAAAATTATCAAAACAACTCAGAACCAGACAAGATCGCAGCAGGGTGATCGATCACATCAAACAGCCTTGATTGTAGCTGGTTATCCACATTCAGATGGCTGTGGACAAGATGGGTTTGAGCGCAGGCATCTCGCTCCTCTCGATTGGGAACCAAAAGCTTCTGTTACAAGGGTTTCAGTCCCATACAGGCCAAAGACTTTATAATTATTCATATTTGTCTCCCCTCCCTTACTGAGCCGCGCCCCCACGATGCAAACCATTTCCATGAATGCCAAGCTATCCCTACAACGCCTGCTCTGGATTGCCCCATTTTTTTTATGGGGAACGGCGATGGTCGCGATGAAAGGGGTGATGCCCCAGACCAGCCCTTTTTTCCTAGGGGCCTTGCGGATTGTTCCGGCGGGGCTGATGGTGATTGCAGCAACTATGGCCATGGGATGGTCCCAGCCGAAAGGATGGCGAGCCTGGGGC
>JBAVRC010000264.1:0-18205 GCA_049694615.1 Thermosynechococcaceae cyanobacterium
GGGTGCGGCTCTTTTGAGACGACAAAATTCACCTTGCGCTAAATTGGCATACAAACCATATATGGAGAGCTTTTCGAGGTACAAGCTTTACGCCCAAGCATTAGGCCATAGGAGGCCCTTTACCGCCTGAAAGCCTGATTTATCGTTCATGCAATCCAGAGCCAAAAACATACCTCGGTGTTTTTCGAGTTTTTTCTGCCAGATGCAATTGGAGTCAATACCGCTGAAAGCTATATATCGTAATTGATTTACTTGATTTTATGGCTAAAGATCCATCGTTCTAAAAGAGCCGCACCCAATTACTTAACTGCACGGAAGGTTTACTGGCTGGAAGTGCGCTGTCACGGATTTAGGTTGATTACGGCTTCATTGCGGACTACTGATCCTAGAGGCTGCTCGCAACAATGCAGAAACGATCATTGAGATGGTGCAAATTCCGCTGGTTGTGCTGGATACCGATCTGCGGGTGAGTAGCGCAAATCGATCATTTTACGAGATATTTCAGGTGGCTGAGGCGGAAACCATCCACACAGTTCTGTTTGAGTTAGGCAATGGGCAGTGGGATATTCCGCAACTGCGATCGCTGTTAGCAAGCATTCTGGCTCATGATCAGCCGATACAAGATTTTGAGGTCAATCATGATTTCGAGCAGATTGGACCAACAACAATGCTGCTCAATGCTTGCAAATTGCAACGAGAAGACAACACAAACATGATTTTGCTGTCGATCGAAGACATTACCGAGCGCAAGCAGTTTGAAACGGAGCTAATCGCGCAAGAAAGAGCGGCTCGCCAGCGGGCAGAAGCGGCCAATCGTATCAAAGATGAATTTCTCTCAAATTTGTCCCATGAGCTCCGCAATCCCCTTACCTCACTACTGGCCTGGGTGCAACTGCTCCGCAACCGCATCCTCGACGATGCAGAAACGGAACGCGCCTTAGAAGCCATTGAGCAGAGTGCCCAGGCACAAAATCACCTGATTGAAGATATTCTGGATGTCTCTCGGATTACGAGCGGCAAGCTGCGGCTGAATCTCCGCTCGATTGACTTGGGGGGAGTGGTTCAAGCGGCACTGGACAGCATTCAATTCACGGCAGTAGAAAAAAACATTCAGTTAGGGTCATCGTTGCGTTCGATCGCCGTCCAGGGGGATAGCGATCGCTTACAGCAAGTGCTGGGGAACCTGCTCTCGAACGCGATCAAGTTTACGCCTGCGGGTGGACGAGTAGAGATCGCGCTGTCGCAGGTTGACAACCAGGCGCAAATTCAAGTCAGTGACACCGGCAAAGGTATTCCAGCCGATTTATTGCCCCATATCTTCGAGCGATTCTATCAGAGCGATTCCAGTACCACCAAAACCAATCAAGGGCTGGGCTTGGGCTTGGCGATCGTGCGGCATCTCATCGATCTGCATGGTGGCACCGTGCACGCAGAAAGTCCGGGTGAAGGCCAAGGCACCACACTGACTGTGCGGTTGCCCTTATACGTCCCGCCCCCAACCTCACTGCCGATTGTCGAACCGACGGTAGAAACATCTTTGGCCGCTTCGCAGAATCCCCGCGCTCTAGAAGGCTTGCAGATCCTGGCGGTTGATGATCAGGTCGATGTGCTTTTAGCCTTGCAGTTTATGTTAGGGTCTCACGGGGCAGAGGTGCTGACTGTAACGACTGCCAGAGCAGCGCTCGCCGCGCTCAGCGAAAGCCCTGGCTGTTTTGATATGCTAATTTCTGATATCGGCTTGCCTGAGGAAGATGGATTCTTCCTGATTCAACAGGTGCGATCGCTGAGTGCAGAAGCTGGAGGACAAATTCCGGCGATCGCGCTGACGGGCTATACCAGTGAAGCAGAACAACAACGGGCGATCGAGGCTGGGTTTCAAATGCACCTGGCTAAACCCTTCGATCTTGTTCGACTAGTTGCAATCGTTGCCGATTTGGCTAAACAGGCTTAATGGGAATTACCGCTGAGCTATGCTAATCGCTGTATAACAATTCGCTTGGAGTGGACTGCCGAAAGCCACTTTTGTTGAGTTCGAGGTTATTGGCAGCTGCTCAATCGAACCGTTATCCGAACATTATTGAAAACTTTCGGGTGGGAAAACTAAATATAAGTCCTTGCTACATCCGTCCTAATATTGTTGCCACTATTGATGCAAACAACATTATTCGATTGATAGGCCATCTTATACCAAATGCATCTGTTCCTGCCACACACAACGATCCCCCCTACCCCCCTTTTTAAGGAGGGGGATAGGAATCAGAGTCCCCCTTTTTTCTAGCAAAGCGGCGCGACAGCGCGGGGATTTAGGGGGATCAGATTTGCAGTGCGACTTTCCAGAATTGGTATTAAAAGTAAAAACTTAAATGAAGCGATCTCCAAAAATATTGAAATTTCACAAAAACTATCTGAAGATCCTCCTCCATCATCCCAAGCATTGATCATTCTAAAATATTCTTTTGTTATAATCCTAAATGAATTTGATACAAAGCGAATTCTTGGTGCGGAGCGATCGCGCACTCCTACCTTCTTGGAGGGTAGCAAAATATTGACCAACACGGAGTAGACAAGCACCCCATACTTTGTCTTGACAATTGAATCAGTTTAGTTCATGGTTGATAAAGAAGTTTTCCATATGGTTATTTCAGAGGATGACATGAATGAATGATCCTTTATTCAGAATCACATCTGTACTGTATCTGACTGGAAACTGACTCATATAGCTCTAATCAAATTAAAGAGGTTTTGCAATGAAGGCTCTTCAGGCAGGTGTTTTATTCCTGGTTACAACGGTTGTGGTTGTTACAACAGCCCCCTATCAAACCCTTGGTGCCGTTGGGAGTACGGTCATCAATAGTGGAGCTTGTAGCGATCAGAGCCTTGCTAGTTGGACCATGAAGGCAACCTTAAAAGCTCCCAACAAAATTAAATTAAATGTTACAATTGACAGCGCTATTCCAGGATCGGTGTGGACTGTAGCATTGACCCAAATCCCCCCCGGTTCCTCTCCTTTCCTCAATAGGAAATTTACCGTTAACGCCGACGGAAATATCATAATCAATGTAACTAGACCTGATAATCCAGGAATAGATAACTTTACACTTCATGCCACTGCAAGAGCAGGTCAAGTTTGTGACGGTTCGATCAGCCTTTAAGGTTGAATTCAAGTGAAGACAATAATGTTCTGCTACACATAATGATCCCCCCTAGCTCCCCTTATTAAGGGGGGAATACACTCAAAATCCCCCTTTTTTCTAGCGAAGCGATGCGACCGCGCGGAGATTTAGGGAGATCCACGAGAGTGCAGAGACATCACCAAAATTTGTCAGACATTAAGAAGGCACCTTGGTTGGATCCCAAAAATTTTGTGTCATGATCAACAGACATAAAAGGGTCACAGAATCTTCATAGTAATTTTCGTGGCGCTGATAGACACTGGAATATACCCGATTTAGCCAAGTCTGTTGGCTGGGTGTTAACATGGCTGCCACGCCAAAGGGTGCTGCAAAAAAACTAGAAAAATAGGTATATTTTGAACTAATTATTGTACCGTTCAGTTGATAGCCCGCCGCAATACGCGTCGGGTCGCCCTTGGTCTTGGTCACGATCCAGGCTCCGATCTTCCGAACCTGCTGTTTTGACAGCGAATTCTGGTTAATCAGCGCATCAACTCCCAACCGCATGGGAACCCGCCCTGCATTGTAAAAGTAGTCGCCATCCTGCGGACCCTCTAAAAACTTGCCCTGGGGCGGACAATAATTTCGACCGCCGGGACAAGTGCTGACAATAAAGTCGGACAGCAAACCCGTGACGGGTGAATAATTCCTCTGGATTTGTTGGGTAACTGACTGCGTTGCCGTAATGACCTCATTCCACAGGCTATTCCGAGTCGCGCGACCATAGGCGCGAAAGTGTCCCGGCATAAAGTCGGAACTGCGCGGACTGTATTGATCGAACTTGGCTGAGTCTGGATTTCCCTTCGCCCAATCCCCCAAAAGCGGCAGCTTGCTATCGCGCCCAATCGTCGATTGGGCGATCGCCCCAATCACAGTCTTAGCCGCTGTTCCATAGTTGATGGATCCAGCATTACCCCACTGCTGCTCAGCCAGGAGCAATCCATAGGCAATATCGGCATCCCCGTCAAAGGCACTATCTGCATTGGGTTGAGGGATTTTCCATGCCATCAGACGCGAATCGATGATACTGGGATGTGCCCGCGAAAATCGCCAAAGACCATCAAAAATAGTTTTTGCATTAGGATCATCGCCCGCCATCAATGCGGTAATGAGCATCCCGTACCCCTGCCCTTCCGATACCGTATATCGGCGATTGTCTCCTGCTTTACTCAGCGCGATACGGTATAAGGGTCGATCCTGGTTATCGGTTCCAGCGGCAATGAGGTACTGACTTTTCCAGTGACGATAGAAGGCTCTGACATCTTGGTCAAGCTGAACTTGACTCCGGTGATTGGGCTTAATCGTGTTAGCCCCATAGTTCACATGCTGCGGAAAGGGGTAATGGGGCGATGCAGCCTGACGAAGCGACAAGGCAGGCATCGTTTGAACCACCAGCATTGTCAAACTCAAAAAAATGATCGATGGCGTTGATCGATATTTCATTCGGGAGATCTCTGAGAGGGTGCGAACCGTTTTCAATGTACTGAAATGGACGGTCTAGTCCGTGTTCGCTCAGTGTAACGGATTTCCCCCATCTCATGATGCCGAGCATCAGACATGAATATATTTCTCATAAAAAAAGAAACTTAAAAATTATTCAGAATCAAAAGATTTGAGCCTTAGTGTTGCAGTCGCAGCTTTTTTGGCTCCATTCTTACTCAGATCTGGGTCGTTAATGAGCATTTCCAAAATAGAAATAGGTGTTTTTAGATTGCTGGCGACGGATATACGTAGGAAATGAAACCAATTCTCGCCAAAACGTTGATAGATGTCTGGCGGCTGATTAGAGGCCAATTGATGCAATATCCAACGGGAAGTTTGGGGATGTTGAGCCAATTGATTCAGCACCTCATGTTCGCGTTCGTCAAAACAAGCTTGATCGCTCTTGCTTTGAATATGCATAACCGTTGCCCTTGCGATCGCCTCTAGAATGACTTCAGATAAATCCGTGCGATCGCGAAGTAGTGTGAGACGAACGATTGCAGCCTGATCTCTCGATAATTTCAAGATACTTTCAACAGACGTGTTGGGATGCTGTGCAACCATAACCCGCATCTGCGGAGCCGTTTCATCGGTCAGATATTCCAGCAAAAGGGGAGGCGTTTTAGGATTGATCAAAACACCACCCCGAACGTCAATGACCGGATCGCTGACAAAGCGTTTCAAAATGTGGATGGGAATGCTTGGATTCTTGGCTAGATTAAACCGGACAATCGTCTGTGTATCATTGGCTAATTGTTTGAGTATCGTTCTGGACGTATTCGGATTTTTGGCAACTCCTTTGCGAATCGATGGATTTGGATCCACCGATGATTTTTGTAAGAGTTCAGATGGCGCATTCAGATTCTCCGTCACTGCGCGACGAATATCGGGTTCTGTATGGGTAGCTAACCGTTGGAGAACCTGAAGGGGTGTGCTTGGATTTTTGGCGACTGCTGCACAAATGGGAACACAGGGATGGGTGGCTAATGCTTCTAGTCGCTGTTGGGGAACATTGGGGTGAAGAAGATGATAAAAGACCGCCTCAAGACTATTGGGATGATTGAGCGACAGTAGACTTTGAATTAAAATTTCTAGACCTGCTGCTGGCATATTGGGATGTTCGCTCATCCCTTTATGGGCTTCCAGAACAAAGGGCATACTTTGATAGTATTTTGCTAGGGTTTCTAAGGCTTGGGCAGAGGCTTTGGGGTGTTTTGTAATTCCCTCGATTGTTCGATCAACCTCATAAGCTTTCGATTTTTTAGCATCTGTTAAATGGGTTAGATGTTCTAGGGTTCTGGCGGTAATATGCGGGTGCTTTAGAATTTCTAAAAAGGTCTCTCCCCAGCTTCCATCATGGGCTGAACTGAATTTCAACCATTCCAGGTATTCGGTGACGAGGCGTTGGGCGAGTTGTTCTAAAGTATCTGGCGGTAGCTTTGCGTGACATGCCACCAAAAGTCGAATGGTTCGCTCTGGGTCGTGGCTGAGTTGTCTGAGTGCAGCAGATGGTGTACTGGGATGTTCCGCCACCAAATGCCTGACCTCATGGCGATGGTCAGACGCCAGTTGTTCCAAGATATCGATGCTTGCTACGGGCCTTCCGTTCACAAAGTCAGAAATGGCGATCGCGGTCTGCGAAGCATTCGGGTGCGCCTTAACCGTCGCTTGGATTGCGGGATGGGTCTCTGCCGCTAATATTTCCAAGACCAACGCTGGGGTTTGCGGGTTGCGCAGGATGGATTGATGGACAGCCCCATTCCGGTAGGTTGCAAACTGCGCCAGAATTTCAGCGGGGGTATTGGGGTTTTCAGCGATCACACATTTAATCAACAGGCTGGCATGACTGTGCCCACTCGCCAGTTCAGTTAACGCTAAAACGGGCGTATTCGGGTTCTTCGCAACCTGCATCCACAATTGCTCATAGTCCAACGCCTCTCCATCATCGCGAGGCGGGTGAAGCACCAGATTTTCTAAAATTGAGCCAGGAGTGGCTGGATTTTGGGCGATCGCGTACAGCACTTCCGCATCGGATGCGTCTGGGCGTTGCATCTGGGCACGGGTTAAGGTCATCCAGACGAATAGATGGTTGGGATCTTCTAAAATCCAGATCTTGAAAATTGGGTTGGCAATCACTTCATCGGGAAACGCTTTCCCCAGATGAACTAGAACATCCGTCGGCGTATTCGGGTTACCCGCCACGGCTCTGCGGATCTCACCATTTGGATCGCGACTAAGCTGCGTCAACAAATCGGCAGAGGATGAAGCGTCATGGGCCGCTGCTTTACGCACAGACAATTCAGCGACATTCAAGTCCAGCATGTAAAAAGTTCCTTGGGGTCCATCTTTTAGTTTGCCCATCATTAGTGGGTACCCTAACTTCGGTGCGGTTATCGGATTGTGGCACTGGGCGATCGCCCAGAATGATTCGCCTGCTATAGTCTTCGACATTTTCGATTCCTGACGATTGAGTTTCAGCGTTACTGTCCATGCAAATTCGTTATTTTGAATTTCGGAGTTCTTTAACGGCCCCTGCCACTTTTTTCTGGGAAATCACGGTATTTACGTACAGCTATATTGTGCGTGAAGGCTCCATCGGAACCGCAGGGAAAAAACAATTTCAAGAGTTTGAAGATTCCAAAATTTGTGAGGCTGCGGTTGAGCAAGTCATTCGAGCACAACTGCAACTTGGCTATAGAGAAACAGGAACCGATTCGTCATCTCAAACTTCTAGTGCTCAAAAGAGAGATCGACCACAGCCACAACATCGTGAACCAAGATCGGAAGCTAGAGATCCGTTGGCGAAACCCCAAATTCTCCAAGCCGATGAACTCAACCCAGTAGTAGGCAAAGATCTACGAACGATTAACCTGCGTAACCTGATCGCTCAAGATCCCAATGCGAGTCAAGCGTTACGAGAGATTTTTGGTCAGCCCGATCCCCCTGAGCCTCAACCACAGACAGTGGCTGAGAATATGGAATCTGTAATGACTCTGGAAGAACCCGCTCGGGAAACAGCGGAGCCAGCCCGTTTGGATGAGCCGATCGCCATTAATTTAGCTCGCCTTGCAGCCCAAGCCAACCGCGAATCAGAAGTAGTAGCGTCAATCGCTGTCGATCCGACGATGGATACTGACACCGCCAATAGCCAACGCTTACCTGAAACGCTAACCATTGCAGAACAAGAAGCTTTAGAGGTAGCTACAGATCGAGACCGTCTGCACCATCTTGTCTACGAAAGTCCTCACTTGGCTAGCTTAGTCGCCCAAAATCCTACTGCCGATCAAGAACTCTTACGAGAATTAGCAGCTTTGGGTCAACCAGAGGTAGAAAAGCAGGTCCTGACTAATCCCAATATCCCTCCCGATCTCTTTAAGGATCTGGCAGCTAAATATCCCCAGCATTTATGGCGGAATCCGGCACTGTATCTGTTATTGCTGGAAAGCCCAGATCTGCTCCTGGGAAGAATGGTTAGTACCTTAAAAGGATTAGTCAGACGCGGACGGATTCCAGAAATAGCGTTAGAGACCCTTGCAAGGTCTCAGGATGAATCGCTACAGTTGGCGATCGCAATGAATCCCCACACCCCCACTCCACTCCTCAAGCAACTGTACGAACGCTCCAGTCAGGCCGTCCAAGAGGCTGTACAACTCCATGTCAATTGGACTGAGCCGCCGGATAGTGCTTGGATAGAGGCAACGCAAGGGAAAATTGATAACCTGATTGCTCAGGCAAAGCAAAGCTACAATGACACCCTGGCGCAAATTGTCTCGCTACCCACAATCGAATCCTACTTCTCTCCGGGGCACTTACATGACATTCGTTCCCGATCTAGAATTTTCTACTCTGTCTCGGTAGAAAAATTGGCGGAAATGGCACAATCGCCGGATTGGCAACAGTATCAAACCGCAGCTCGACACCCCGACACCCCAGTCCATATTTTGGAAGAATTGTTTAACTCCGGGAAAGGCTTGGCGCTGACCCACCTAGCTAGCAACCCCAGTGCTCCCCCTGAACTACTGGAAAAGCTAGCCGATCGCACCAATGGCTACGGCGATATTGGCCGAGAAGTAGCTGCTAACCCCAGCACCCCTGTTAGCCTTCTGGAAAAACTCGCTGATTCTAATTTCCACAATGCGGTTCATCAGGGTGTAGCTTGCAACCCTATGACCCCTCCTTTTCTGCTAGAGCGGCTGGCCCATAAATCTGGCATGATGGGCTACGTCTATGCAACAATCGCCCAGAACCCCAACACACCTGTTCGCGTTTTAGAGTATTTAGCTCAAGCTGATAATGCCCGTGCTCCGCAATGGCTTGCCGTCATCGCGAATAATCCAAAAACCCCTAAAAAATTAGCCTTGCAGATCCTCGCAAAATTTGAGGAAATGGGTCATTTTGACCTCACCTTTGGCCAAGCAAGCTGGCCCAATAACTTACTCCTCTCGCCTAGATTTTTGGAAGTGCTGCTACATAGGGCTGAGGGAGATTTGAAGTCGCGGCAGTATAAAGATAGTGCGATTAGCCAAATGAAGGCGATCGCCCGTCACCCGCATACTCCTGAGTCGGTTCTCCGGCAACTGCTGTTGGAAACTGAGGAACAGTCAATCCGGCTGGCTATTGCAGCAAATCCGCAGACGCCACAATACCTTTACGAAATATGGGGCCTGAAAATTCTAGAGTCTACCTCTTCCTATCAATTTCAGGGTTTTTTAGAGCAGGTGGCTCGGAACGTTTATGCACCTGAGGGTCTGTTGCTAGAACTGGCCAATCATACCAACCATTCTATTCGCATCGCTGCTGCTACAAATCCCTGTGTATCCGAAAAGTTTTGGCCTGCTTGGGAAAACCAGACCCACTATGCAGTTGGCGATTTAGAACAGTGTTGGCGAACTGAAGAGAATCTACTGGAACAGTGGCAACGCAAATTAACGGCAGCAGATCGCCTCAACTGGCTACAACACCCTAAAGCGATGACCCCTGTTTTAGCGAAGCTAGCTCGTTCATCATCCTGGGTGGAACGCTGTGCGATCGCCCAACATCCCAATACGCCCGAACCGATTCGTCAAATCCTAGCCCAGGATGCGAACCGGATCGTCCGAGCCGCAGCGAAGGCAAATTTGCCTTGACCATCTCCATTAGGACAAGCCCGTGCAAGAGAGTCAAAAACTGATCAGTGCCTCGCTATTGCGCTTGCGGATGAAATCCCCATTCTTCGCAACCCTGGCACTCTTTGCGCGATTTATCCCTACCCAACAAACCCCTTTCGCTGCCACCGACGGCAAAGACGTGTTTTTTAACGCGGACTATTTGCGATCGCTCCCCACCGCCCAACAAGATGGCCTCCTCCTGCACGAAGTCCTCCACGCTGCCCTTATGCATGTTCTGCGTCGAGGGGTTCGCGAAGCAGAAATTTGGAATATTGCCGCCGATATTGTGGTCAATGGCGTCATTGCGCAACAGGGCGTCTTTGAGTTGCCCCCCGGTGGCCTTCGCAACGCACAACTGGAGCACCTCAGCGTGGAAGAAGTGTATGAATTACTGCTCAAAGAAGACGAACAAGGCAAACAGACCTTACCCAACCCAGACCTGCTCAATCAACCCCCAGAAGATACACCGTCCATTCAACAAGAAGGCGACGGTCGTCCTTCGATCTCTGACCCAATGAGCCTGCAAATGGGTAGCGCATCTCCTCAAAAAGAAGCGTCCAGTGTTTCCTCTACACCGACCCATCCTCAAGCAGCAGATTCCCTGCAACAATCGGACGGACAGTCTGGGCAACCGACAACGTTAGGGAACCAAACTCAATCCGATAGTTTATCGCAAGCCCGTAAAGCCTCCCTGGAAGCCCACTGGCAAAATGCGCTCCAACAAGCGACCGTCATTGCCCGAACCACGAGCCAGGGAAAGTTACCTGCTGGGATGGATCGAGAACTCGGGTTACTGACTTCGCCTCAATTGGACTGGCGAGCCTATTTATGGCGTTATCTAGTGCAAACACCCACCGACTTCATGGGATTCGATCGCCGTTTTGTGGGTCGTGGGTTGTACTTGGAAGCCCTTGTCGGCGAGTCGGTTCAGGTGTTTGTGGCCGTCGATACCAGTGGGTCCATCGACAATGATCAATTGCAGATGTTCTTGAGTGAAGTGCAGGGTATTCTTGGTGCCTATCCCCATCTTCAATGCGAACTGTACTATGCTGATGCCGATGCTTACGGTCCCTTTGAACTCAATCCGGGCAGCCCAATCCCCAACCCCCAAGGCGGCGGTGGCACTTCGTTTATTCCCTTTTTCGAGAAGGTGGATGAGCGCTGGGATCGACTGACCCAAGCGGTTTGTATTTACTTGACCGATGGCTACGGGAACTTTCCAGAACCGTCCCCCGAATTACCCACGTTATGGGTGGTAACCCCTGGTGGTTTGGATCTGCCGCAGTTCCCCTTTGGCGAAGCGATTCGCTTGTTATCCATTTGATCGGTTTTCCGCAAAACGAAATCCTGAGCTATAACGGTCGCGTTGCCTTGCTGGGGCTGGAGTGGGTTTCCCATTGATCCTACCCCTGTGCAACCTGCCTTGAGGTATTCCAGATAATCTCCGTATGGCCATTCACCCCCGGTAGATAAGACCCGTCGATCTTATCCGGGCGCACGTACTTCACCAAAAAATCCACATCCCATCGACGCTCTCCGCCCCGCCCCGGATCAACCAGCACATTGCGCTCCACCCGCCAGACGGCCCCCTCCACCGGATCGACTGCCCCATGCCCCGAAATGGCGATCGCATCGAGTGCTGCCTCAAGACTGAAAGGCGTGCCCTCATGGAGCAACCGGGGCAGGACAAACTCGTAATTGCTCACCCGTTGCGATAGTTCAGCATAGGTCGAACGTTTGGATCCATGCATCAGATCAAACACCACAAACGGCTCATGGGGCAAATCGTAGCGCGTCCCATGGGCCTGCATGAGCCACTCCCCACAGAGCCGTTCTCCCTCATGCAAAACCGCCAAAAATCGATCCTGTTGACTAAACACCCATTCTGCAAACCGCCAGTGCTGCTCGTAAGGGGATTCTGCTGCCAGATACCCAGCCCGACCCAAGGGACACAAAACGCCATTCACCAAGGCTACGCCGACATTTGATCCATCCAATTTTTCCTGCACAATCACCCGATCATGCTTATCCCTGGTTTTGAACGTGGCAATGCTAGCCTGACCCTCAGGGCACTTATGGTCCCCTTCGCCCATCCGAGAATTGGGCAGGTGCGCAATGCTGCCATAGTTTTTGATCCCTAAAGGTTTTCGAGGATGGGTTGCAGGCTGCGGCATTTCACTTCCAACTTCATGGTTAAAGCAGGAATAGCTTTAACCGTAGGGGGTTCTGGTGCCATTATGGCATGCCCTTATTCACGGCTGGCTATCCTGTTGGAGGCAGCAGATCGCCTTTCGCTGAGCATGTTGGACATCTTTGGGGAGATGGCTCTGGGGGCCATGAATTGTACGGCATAGGGTTTTGATAGCAGTACCCATGAATTGGGAGAAGAAACCGGAACAGGGGTGATAATGGAAGAGACGAGCCGGAGGATGAGTCAGATGGACATGAAATCCCGTCCAGAAATAGAACCTGAAAAGGTGTTGTGTGTCCATTGCGGGCGCACAGCCACAAACGGGATTAAATGCAAGGGAATTTGCGTTGCCGATAACGATTATGTTGCGATACTCTGCTAAACTTGCGTCGGACTATCCCCTCCCTATGATTGCCTGCTTTTTGAGCCGTTTCTTGCTGAAAAACGCAATTTTAGCGCTTTCAGTCGGGATGGGCCTAGGGTGCATTGTGATATCGGTCGGCGTTGGAGCAGCTATCGCCCAGCCTGAATCGATCAAAATGACACAAGAGAAACAACCATCAACGGTATCTTCAAATCCAGGCGAATTAGTCCGGATTAAGGAGGCCGAATGGATCAAAGATTACGAACGTTACTTTGCTAGAAATTTTAATGCGCCTTTAAGAGATATTTCCAGCATTCAGGCATTATTAGGAAATAATGCTCGTCAAACAGGAAAAAGATCTGCTGTCCTCTACATTGTGACGAAGCCTCAGACGCTAGAACTAGTGCTAGTTACCCCTGATGCAGACGCAGTGCGCCGAAGTTTTGATAATGTCTCTTCCTCAGAAATAAAAGAGGTTATCAAGCGCTTCCGAAACGCCGTTAGTAATCCTGATGCGACCCATCCAGATGACTACTTAGGTCCGTCACAACAACTTTATACGTATTTGATAGCATCATTTTCTGAAAAACTAAAAGATCAAAAAATTGATACAATTTTGTTTTGTGTCGGTGCAGTTTTGCGTTCTACTCCTTTTGCAGCACTCCATGATGGAAAACAGTTTTTAATAGAAAAATTTAGTATTGGATTAATTCCTGCATTTAGTTCACTCGACCCAGATTACCAAAGCATTAAGAATGCTAGAGTTTTGGCAATGGGTGCATCTGAATTTAAGGATTTGAATCCGTTGCCGTCAGTCCCTCAAGAATTATCTGCAATTATTCGCAGTCAAGGAGGAAATTCTTTTCTCAATTCTCAATTTACCGTCAAAAATCTAACCTTGCAGCGCGAAAAGAACATATTTACTATTTTGCATTTAGCAACTCATGCGAACTTCCAGCCCGGTGAGGTTGAGAATTCTTATTTGCAGTTTTGGGATCAAAAGTTATCCTTGGACCAACTTCCCAACCTGCGATTGCAATCCCCACTCGTGGATTTGCTGGTTTTGAGCGCTTGCCAAACCGCGCTAGGCGATCCGCATGCGGAACTAGGATTTGCCGGATTAGCAATCCAGTCAGGGGCAAAGTCGGTGTTAGGCAGCCTCTGGAGTGTTAGCGATGCAGGCACGTTACAACTCATGATCCAGTTCTACAAACAACTGAAACTATCGCCGATCAAAGCCGAGGCATTGAGGAAAGCCCAAGTTGAAATTCTGAGGAATCCATCCTTCTCTCATCCCTATAATTGGTCGGCATTTACGATGATTGGTAGTCCCTGGTAATTGAGGATAATTTAAATCCTTGTCTCATGAGGATTATACCCATTCTAGGCCCATTATCGGTGAACCGCTGCGATCAAGATGATGCGCCAAAGGATAAATGGCGATTATTAGGGCGATCGCCGCTTGTTTAGATAAGTTTTTTAGGTTACTTAACCCTATTTTAAGACGAAATTTTTGTGAAAATTTGACATTAAAGACAACAAAAATCAACAAACTGGGCCTTTAATTTAGAAGACTGAAGTTATCCGCCCATATTTCCCAGGAGCGATACAGGCGGATAGCTGTCCGTCTATATCGTCAATACAGGATATAGGCGGATAGATTCTGTATAAATCCCCAGTAGGGCATATAGGCGGATTGAATCGGCATATATCTCCAAATCAGCGATATGGATGGACAATCATCCACCCATATGCCAGATTAGGTTGTACAGGCGGATGATTATCCGCCTATATTGCCTCTAGAGTGATATGGGCTGATTGCGTCCGCCCAATAAGAGTTCGGTGGCAGGAGGCGCGGCGGATGGAGTTCGCTATTGAACCACACCGAGGCATCGGGCCGATTTCCTTCGGCATGAGCCGCAAGGAAGTCAGCACGGCCTTGGCCCGTGTTGGCGGTGGGCGGCCGGACGCGAGGAACGAGCAGACGGACTGCTACTTTGGGACCGCGTTCCAGGTGTCGTTCGGGGACGGCGGTAAGGCCGACTTCATCGAGGTCGCCAGTTCCTTCGACGCCGTGGTGTTGCTCAACGGGCTGGACGTCTTCGACACACCGGCCCGACGGTTACTGGCCTTCGTCAACCGGCTCGACCAAGCGGCACCAGAGCTGTCGGAGCCGCCCAACTCATACATCTTCCCCGGCATAATCCTCAGCCTGTGGGGGCGAGACAAGCAGTACGAACATCGCGGGGGTCAGAAGCGGCCAGTGTTCGCTGCGGTCGGGGTGGGGGCTGAGAGCTATCTCACCGCTATCCGCGCCATATGCGCTGGGTGAGGGCCAGACGCCGAACCAGGTGATGCACCGGACGGCGACTCCTGCGTTGTTTCTGGGACTCGATAGCTCACCCCGCCGCCGGTGAGCTTGGTCGTTAGGTTTTGCCAATGAAAAGGCTGTTCAAGATACTGATTTATGCTACAGGTGGCATCCTTGGTCTGGTCTTGGCTCCATACATTGCATTTTGGCTAAACCTGGAATGGGACATGAGGCCGAGATCCTACGACATTAATGACAGGGATTTTCGCTCTATTGCAGTGCAGCCGCTGGAAAGCCTTTCTTGCGGTTCAATCCCTGCTGATATGCGTGTCACACGCTATTTTCAAAAAAAGAACTTCAATGACGGAGACGAGCTGTGGTTACTAGAGTTGCAGAGCACTGAAGCAATCACAGAGCTAGTAGCACGACTACAACTTAAGCCTGCAATTCCAAGTGAACATATTGGAAGATTTATTGGTTTATTAGACAACAAACCAACCTGGGTAATGCGCCCCCACGAAAAGATAAAACTATTTTTCATTGATGACGACCACAAACAAACAGATATTTCTAAGCGTTGTAAGTTTGGGATCTTTTATTTATGGAGCATAGATGTCAAAACGTTTTTCTTGTATCATATTATTACCTAGTTATAGGTTGGTTGGTTAGTCAATCGAGTCTTCCCGTCCTCTACCTAGTTTTCGTATCTAACTTTTCTATGCCTAACACGTTGGCACAGTGGGCGGCACGAAGATCCCTACCATTGTGACCTATTTGTTCTACCACCACTGACCATTACCGTTAGACCTCGGCATAGTGAAAAACATAATTTTTTATGTCGCCATTAAGGGTTCAAGTTCTGTTTTCCTTAATCAAATAGTCTCTCTCGAGTCGGCATTAAAATATATGTGTATAAAATCACCTTTATTAATTGTCTCGACTATTGCTTTGTCATTAGCAATAACTTCCTGTTCTCAGGTGCAAGCGAATCAATTTGCCTGTGAACAGCCTAAAGTGGAAGCTAGATTACCTCAATCCTATGCAGGTATTGCTTTGGGTGAACTAAAAGTAGATGGAAAAAAGATCTCTTTAGCCCATGCCTATGCGATCGCCACAGATCCGGTCTGGGAAGATGACAAAGCTTTGAAAAAAACTAAAACAGCATATACTGTTCTCCTAACAGAACAAGCTATGCCAAATAGCCAGTTGGAAAACTTTTGGTTAGGCAAGAGGGTTCCTACAGAAAGTATTGTGCAGGGTGAGATCAGGGGATTGCTGATTGCTCTGGATACCGAAAGATACAATGCTACTTTTCTCTATCCACCGCCGTCAGGTTGGGGTTTGTCTTTCTACGGCAATGGTATCGAACCTGGAAAATTGCAAATCACAACTGATCAGATTGCTGGAGAAATTACAGATTCAGCTCCTTTAATTCAGAATTTTGAATATAAATTCTCATTTAAAGCTCCAATTCGACAACCTTCTTTTTCCACCAAGCTTTTCACAGGTGAAGCAGCATTGGATACTGCACCTGTGAAAGTTTATCTTGCTTATCTTAACGCTTTGCAGCAGAAAAATATAGAGCAGATGCGTCTTTATCTCAAAGACGGGAATTTGCAGGTCTTAGATAGGCTGGTTGCAGAAATCGGTAAAGACAAGTTCTTCTCAGAGCTAAATTTGTATATTTCTCTTATCAAAGAACTTAATCATGTCGAAATCACGAATTCCCAGAAATTGGAAGAAACAAAATCTAAGCTATCTCAGTTAACACTATCAAAAATCGCTAATGAACGGAATATATCTCCATTAGAATTTTTACCACTTATCACTGTACTGTCCATCAATAGCCTCACCCTCAAGCAACATCTGCATAAAGTTGTAATTCGTGGCAGCGAGTCGAAAATTTCCTTAAAGATCGATCCTAATAAAATTCCAGTTACGAGTACCGTTAGCCTCTCCCTGTCCTGTGAGAATAGTCGTTGGAAGCTGTAATCAAGCAATTGATGTGAGGGACTTTCCATAACTGAGCGCACTCTTCTAGCAATGGATTATTTGCTAACTCGTTAATAATTATTGTGAATTGTGAGCGATCGCCCTAACTGGCACAGATTGATTAGGTTAAGAGTTAAGGCTGCGGTGAGATCGCCTCAAATTTTAAAGATGGATCATCACTTGGGAAAAATAGCTCAACCCATACTAATTCTGGGTTTCAGGCTATGGTTCCGGCCTAAAAGTGCCCAGAGTATTGTCGCCAACACCATCGAGATGGTTCAGCATCTATCCAAAACCCTTAGCATGGGCAGAAAAGGAATTACCAAAAACACCTCCGATGCTATCCATTCAAGATCGTATTGTCCTTATTACCGGTGCCAGCAGCGGCATTGGTGCAGCCTGCGCTAAAGTTTTTGCTCAAGCAGGTGCAAAACTCATTCTAGCTGCCCGTCGCCAACCTCGCCTCGAACAACTCGCTGCCCAACTCTCCCACGAATTTAATGTGGCGATTCATACGGTTCAACTGGATGTGTGCGATCGCACACAGGTCAGCACAGTATTGGAGCAACTGCCGTCCCAGTGGCAAGCCATCGATATTCTGATCAACAATGCTGGACTTAGTCGTGGACTGGATAACCTCTACGAAGGCGATATCCAAGACTGGGAAGAAATGATCGACACCAACATCAAAGGACTGCTCTACATGACCCGTGCCATCGTCCCTGGCATGGTGGCTCGTGGACAGGGGCATGTGATTAACCTGGGATCTATTGCTGGACATGAAACCTATCCCAAAGGCAATGTGTATTGCGGCACCAAAGCCGCCGTCAGAGCCATATCAACGGGACTAAAACAAGATTTATTAGGCACCCCGGTCCGGGTCTCGTCAGTAGATCCAGGGTTAGTGGAGACAGAGTTCAGTCAAGTGCGCTTCCACGGCGACACGGAGCGGGCCGCAACCGTGTATCGGGATACGGTCCCCCTAACAGCACAGGATGTTGCCGAAGTGGTGTTCTTTTGTGCCTCCCGTCCGGCCCATGTCAACCTGAGTGAAGTGGTGATGTTACCGACGGCCCAATCTGGGGCAACACTGGTCCACCGTGAATGACAAAGCAGTGAACGCAATGCGGCGGATCATTGGCTGACCGAAAGTCTCACTTGAGGGCAAACGGCATAAATACCCCCTTCGGTCTAAGAAGACCAAAGGGGGTATCAAGCCATCTAAAAGAAACTAAAGGGATTTAAGACGACAAATAATTGCCGCGATGGACTGTACCCAAGATAGGTTCTGTTGTCCCTGGTATAAAAGACGCGATTGCGGATCACAACCCTTCTATATCCTGAGGGTATGCTTCTGTATCCAGAGACTGGCGGTGCATAGTAAACCGGGGCTGGCGGACGGTAATAAACCGGAGCTGGCGGACGGTAGTAGGGCGGATAATAGACCTTGACTGGAGGCCCCCAACCATATTTTCTATACTTTTCGTTTTTGTCGTTATCAGCTTGTGCTGGGGGACTGAGTGCCGTTAGGCCAATCCCTAGTAG
>JBAVRC010000265.1:0-6518 GCA_049694615.1 Thermosynechococcaceae cyanobacterium
ATTCCGATGGCTGCATACTGTGCCCGTTTATGGACGTAATCCCGATCCCGATTGGTTTTGCCGGGGCTGACGATTTCCATGACCAGTTGCGGGGGAGGCATGTCAAGGGTAATGGTGAGTCGCTTCCGCGTGAGTTGCAAGTGCTCTTCTCGTAGGACAACCAAGTCAGGAAAACGGTTTTGGGCATCCCCTTTTTGTAAGACAGGGACTTGGATTTCGCATTTTCCCAGACGAATGAGACGACGACGGGCAACTTGAACAAGACAATCTCTCAGAACGATTGCAATCCAATCGTTTCGTTCGCTTTCGGGTGGCAACTTGAACAACTCCCCATCAATCAGTTGAAAACGTCCTTCTAAGTCATCGCTGTAGGCCAAATAGGACTCAAACGTTGCAAATCTTTGTTTGGCTTGGGTCATCGCAGCCGCACCTCCCCAGGACGATACCAAAATTTGAATAACCTACTGGACTTTCAATCGATCTCAAGGAGCGTGCTCCCCACGAGAAGATTTACCATTTAGCACCTGACCTAATCCTGATTGTTTTGCCGTCCGCCAACAGTAATCGCATCCACCTTAATATGAGGTTGTCCCACCGTGACATAAATGCTGCCGCTAACCGACCCACAAAAGCCTGCTGCTAGACCTAGATCTTGGGAACACATGGAAATTTTATTCATAATTTCACTGGCTTCCCCAATTAAAGTAGCCCCTTTCAGGGGTTTAGTCACCTTTCCATTTTCAATCCAATAGGCTTCATCAACCGAAAAATTAAACTGTCCGGTAGCCCCCACACTGCCGCCACCCATTTTTTTGCAATAAATCCCCTTGTCGATGGAGGCAAAAATATCATCAACGGTGCAAGTTCCAGGGGCAATGTAAGTATTTCGCATCCGACTGGCGGCAGCGTAGGTATAGCCTTGTCGCCGTCCGCTACCCGTGCGGGGGTGCCCAGTGCGCCAAGACCCAGCCCGGTCTGCCAGGAAGTTTTTCAAAATGCCATTTTCAATCAGCAACGTGCGTTGAGCTGGCATTCCTTCGTCGTCCATATCAATGGTGCCAAACGCTTGATCCGTTAAGCCTTCGTCCCAGGCGGTAAGGTTTTCATGGGCAATTTTTTCGCCTTTTCTGTCGGCAAAGGGTGTGGTTTTTCGTTCGATTTGGGTAGTTTCGAGCAAATGACCGCAGGCTTCGTGAAAAATAACACCGCCAAATTCATTGGCCATCACAATGGGATAGGTGCCCGACTCCACAAAGTCGGCATGGAGCATTTGGGCCGCAGAATGGGCGACTTCTTCGGCATCGGCAGCAAAGTTCCAGGTGTGCAGGAAGTCGGGACGGTCGGTGCTCCCCACCCGTTTACCAATGGAGGTGCGATCGCCCCCATCCGCACACAACAGGTTGTAGCCCACGGACTGCGTGAGCCGAATATCGCGGGCAAACACGCCATCGCTGGCCGCAACCAAGACTTCTTGCCAATCGCGGAAATAGACCGCGCGACGGGATTGTACATGGCTGGCCTGTTGCTGGAGCTGGGCATTGGCCGCCAGTAACACATCGCTCATGTCCTGCATGGAACTACAGCTAGATAGCCATCCCTCTTTGTTACGTGCCACGGCGTAGTCCCGCAGCAGTTCAAGGTTAATGTCCGGCACAAAGGCACCGGGCGTTGGCAAAGCGAGTCCCATGATGGACAAGGCTTGTTCCAGCGATCGCCGCAGACCGCTGAAGCTCAAATCATTGGTACTGACATAGCAGTCCGAGTTGCCGCGAAACACCCGCACCCCAGCCCCCGTTGAAAGGCGTGGGGACAGACTGGTAATGGCATCCTCTTCTGCCAAACAACTGATATAGTTCACCCGTTCCAAGAAAAATTCGACAAAATCGGCCCCAGCAGCTCTGCCCAACCCCAACAGCGTGGCTAGGGGCGATCGCCAGGTTTCATCGAAGCGATCGCGGCTCACGGCATAGGTGAGAGCGGGCAGATCTTGAGAGAGAAGGGTCGCGCTGGGTGACATGCTAAACCTGGGGTAAGAGAACGAGTCAACTGCGGGCATTGCTTTACAGTCTAACAAACCCTCGCCGCCCGCTTTGGACCGATGGAGGGCGGCTTAACGATACCGTCGGTTTCTCAACGGAGTGGCATCCCAACTTGATAGGGACGAAAAAAAGGGCATTGCTCAGCAATACCCTTAACCTGGGCGTAGGAGATAGTGCCCAAACGGTTTCCCTCCTGCTAATCCACGTCGTGGGCAAAGCGGTTGTAGAGGAAGTCGAGGGCATAGTTGCGGAGTTTGTAGTACTCCGGCAACTCCATGATTCGACTGCGATCGCGGGGACGCGGGAAGGGAATATCGAGAATTTCGCCAATTTTGGCGGCGGGGCCATTGGTCATCATCACCAAGCGATCGGCGAGGAACAGAGCTTCGTCGATGTCGTGGGTAATCATCAATACGGTGCAACGGTTGTTGTTCCAGATTTTGAGCAACTCTTCCTGGAGTTCTTCCTTGGTGATGGCATCCAAGGCCCCAAAGGGTTCGTCTAACACCAGCACTGCCGGGCGAATCGAGAGGGCACGGGCGATCGCCACCCGTTGCTTCATCCCGCCGGAAATTTCGGGAGGTTTTTTGTCAGCGGCTTCCGTTAAGCCCACCATGGCCAGGTGCTCATGGACCACCCGATTTTTTTCGGCGCGGGACTTTTGGGGATAGACCGCATTGACGGCCAGAAAGACGTTGTCGAAGACCGTCAGCCAGGGCAGAAGCGCATAGCCCTGAAACACCACCATGCGATCGGGGCCGGGCTTCACAATAGGGTTGCCTTGGAGACGCACCTGACCGTCGGTGGGTTTGGCAAAGCCGCTCACCATATTCAGAAGCGTACTCTTGCCGCACCCAGAGTGGCCAATCAAGCAAATGAATTCGCCTTGCTGAACGGTGAGATTCACCCCTTCCAGGACGGTATAGCGATCGCCTTTCGGCAAGGGATAGACCTTACAAACCTCGTCAATCACCAAAAAGTCATGGGACGGCGGGGCTTCAGTCGGGTTGGAACGGGTTCTGGTATTTGCAGTGGTTTGCATAATTAATAAGAGGGATTAGGAAATAGGGGACGGTGTTCTAGGCGGCACGGGGCATCGGCATTCCCAAGGGGATTTCTGCCATATAGATGTCGTGTTTAATCGGCAAGCTATTCAGATAGGCAATGGGGTCATCGGCGGTAAAGACAACGCCATCAAAGAGCTGGATCGGACCCCGACTGTAGGACACATCCTCTAGCCCCAACTCGCGGGAGGCAATGCTAAAGGCACTGACCTTACAAATCCGCTCTAGAATTTCCACCCAGTTGCGGGGGAAGGGGACATCCCCCCAACGGGCCAGTTGGGTCATAATCCAGAGGTGTTCCGTGCGGCTGGGACGATTGATGTTTGTGCCAAAAAATTGATGGTGCGCGTACTCGTGGGGCGATTTGCGGATACTGCACACTTGATGGTTGGTGTCGCCCAGGTAGATGTAGTTTTGATCCATACTGAGGTACTCGGCCCGCGACAGGATCTCTTGCACTTCAGCATGGTTGTTGGGGTCGGCGCAGTATCGGCAGGATTCCAAGAGCGCTTTAATCAGCGCGACATGGGTATTGGGGTAGGTCAAGGCCCAGTCCTCGCGTACCCCCAGAACCTTGCCGGGATGTCCATCCCAGATTTCTAGGTCGGTGGCGATCGTATAACCGATGTTGTCTACAGACGCTCGAACATTCCAGGGTTCGCCGATGCAGTAGCCGTCAATATTGCCCGCTTCCAATTGGGCCACCATCTGGGCAGGCGGGATGGTAGAAATCGACACGTCGTGGCTGGGGTCCACACCGCCTGCGGCCAACCAATAGCGCAACAACAGGTTATGCATGGAAGCCGGATGCACAACGCCAAAGGTATGCCGTTTATTTTGGGTTTCTAACAACATGGCCTTTAGGTCGTCGAGGACCCACAAGCCTTGATCGGCAAAGCGCTTATCCAGGGTAATGGCATTGCCGTTGCGGGTGAGGGTGAGGGCACTCGCCACGGGAATCGGTTTACCATTCATGCCGCCAATGGTCATCCAGACCGGCATCCCCGACGGCATTTCGGCTGCATCCAGATAGCCGCCCGCAATCCCGTCTTGAATGCCGCGCCAACTCGATTCCCGCACCAGATTGACTTCATCTAAGCCGTGGTGGGTAAAGAAGCCCTTTTCTTTAGCGATCGCCAAAGGGGCACAGGCAGTCAGGGGCACAAACCCAATCTCCAGATTGATCTTTTCGAGACCATGACGGGCGATCGCCGTTTGTTTGCGGGCGCGCAGTTTTTTGATTTGTTTTTGCTGATTCAGGAAGTAGATAATTTCGCTGCGGTAGCTGTAATAGTTGGGATGATTGACCACTTCCATTCGCTTGCGGGGGCGGGGAATATCCACCTCTAAAATTTGGCCAATATTCGAGGCCGGACCGTTGGTCAACATCACCACCCGATCCGAGAGCAAGATGGCTTCATCCACATCGTGGGTCACCATAATGGCGGTGACATGGTTTTCTTCGCAAATGGCCATGAGCTGTTCTTGCAAATTCCCCCGCGTCAAGGCATCTAACGCGCCAAAGGGTTCATCCAGCAGCAGGAGTTTGGGACGGATGGCTAAGGCACGGGCGATCGCCACTCGTTGTTTCATCCCACCCGACAGTTGATCGGGCGGTTTATCGGCGGCATGGCGCAGACCGACCATATCGATGTGTTGTTCCACAATGGCTCGCCGTTCGCCCGCTGGGAGATGGCTCAACACATTCTTGACCGCCAGTTCAATATTTTGGCGAACCGTCATCCAAGGCAGCAAGGAATAGTTTTGGAAGACCACCATGCGATCAGGACCGGGGCGCAGAATCCGCTCGCCCTGGAGCATGACAACGCCTTCTGTGGGCAAATCCAGCCCCGCCACCATATTCAATAAGGTCGATTTACCGCAGCCGGAGTGGCCGATCAGGGAAATAAATTCTCCCTGCTGAATGTTGAGATCGATATCTTTGAGGGCAACGTACTGAGCGCCATTGCGCAGGTTGAATGTTTTTTCAAGATTGTCGACAGTTACAAAGGCAGACATGAGTACTCTCACATAATGAAGAACGAGCTTGCAATTAGGGTAAAGTGGCTGAACGAGTCCTAAGGCGACGTGATCTGGGCGATCGCCTCAAGGTCGAGAAAAGACAGAGCGTGGAAGACCCCGCAGAAGGAGAACAGAGCTGAACTGCAGTCGCCCCACGCTCTATCGTTCGCTGCGCAGCAAAGCCATACTACGCAGCAGACTTAAGGGCTCAAACTGTCTTGGCTGCATGACTCGGCTAGTTCCGTTGACTTTGAGGAAGGAGCCGATTTTGAATCAAACCCATGAGCCAATCGAGGAACCAACCCACTAATCCGATATACACGAGGGCCAAAATAATTTCGCTCACTTGGCCGTTTTGGTAAGCATTCCAGATAAAAAAGCCAATCCCTACAACCCCGGACATCACAATTTCTGCTGCAATAATGGCGAGCCATGCGAGCCCAATGGCAATTCTTAAGCCAGTGAAAATATAGGGCAGGGCTGCTGGAAATAAAATCTTAAAGAAGTACTCTGAGCGTGGCAGTTGCAGGACCTGAGCCACATTATTATAGTCCTGAGGAATTTGCTTAACCCCAACTGCTGTGTTGATTAATATTGGCCAGACTGCTGTAATAAAAATCACAAACAACGCCGCAGGTTGGTTTTGTTGGAGCGCGGCCAAGGCAATGGGCACCCAAGCTAGGGGCGGCACCGTGCGCAGCACCTGAAAGATGGGATTCAACCCTTTAGAAATACGCTCATTCAGTCCAACGACAATTCCTAAACTAATTCCGACAATCGCCGCCAGGGTATAGCCGATCGCAACCCGCTGAAGGCTGGCAAAGACCTGGAGAAATAACCCTTTATCAGTACCACCGCGATCATAAAACGGATAGAGAATGAGTTTCCAAGTTTCTTGAACAACTCTGAGGGGACTCGGTAGCGTTGCCCCTGGAAAAGATGCGAAAACTTGCCAAATAGCTAATAAAATCAGCGCTGTAATTAAAGGTGTCAAAATATCGTCAAACTTTTCAATCCATTTATTGTTTTGCAAAAAAGTGTCAAGGGGATTTTTAGATCGTCTACGCGCTATGGTCATTGTCTTGTTCTCCTTTACATGGAATAGGCTTTTGGGGGGTAGGTGCATCAACTGCACCTACAATCGGATCGGGGATGCCCGACTACACTCGCTTGATTTTCAGGCTGCTGAGGTAGGCTTCTGGGTTGTCAGGGTCAAATTTCACCCCATCGAAGAATTCTTCAACCCCTCGCGAGGTGCTGGTGGGAATAAGTAGGCTTGGGTAGAAAAACGAAGGTATACAACTTGGCTAAGACGTGGCTGCCTTAGAAGGGAATTTATGTCGCTCAGTGGTGTAGCCCCCTGATTGTGCCCTGGATTCAATCCCATCGATGA
>JBAVRC010000266.1:0-4293 GCA_049694615.1 Thermosynechococcaceae cyanobacterium
GACTGGGGGGTGGGGAACCCGCTGGGGGGGCTTGACCGGGGGGCGGTGCTGCCGCTGCAATTTGCTCGATTTTGGTGAGTTGCAACCCGGAGGGGACGCGATCGCGTAAATCCTGAAGGGTGGCCGACCAAGGCTTAATTTGGTTAAAAATCGTAGCAAGTGCCGTGGTTTCCGATTTAATGACCTGTCCTTGTGCTTTCAGGTCATTGATTTTCGCCAGTTCGGGAGCCAATTTATTGAGATCCGCATCCAGTTGCTGATCTCGACTGGCCAGTTGTTGGCTAAATAAGCTCAGACCGCCTAACAAGAGCAAGACTAAACCCACCAAACTACCCGCAAACGCTCCGCCCCAAACCAAGGGCATTTTGTTATCGCCCGTGTAGGTGCCTTTAGCAATCGTCCCCGTACTAAATTCGGGTCGATCATTAAGAAGATTAATATCAATTTGATGCATAACTGCCTACACCTCTCGCAAGCCTAAACCAATTGCAATTCCTAAGGAGGGGCGTTGTGCAGCTGGCACATCCTCAATGTTCTGAAGTCCGAGCATTTCAATGGGATCGACCAATGTGACGGGATAACCTAAACGAATCGTAAAAAATTCGTCAATTTGGCCAATGCCAGCCCCCGGTCCCGATAGAAAAACCTGGGTAATCTCTAGGTCTTCGCCCTGATTGAGATAAAAATCGATGGACCGCCGCAACTCATCGGATAAATCGCCCAACATTCGTAAAATCGCTGCGGCGCTGGGGTTTGCTGCATCGCCCGCAATGGTTTCGGTGGCACCAGCAGTTAACGGGACGCTCATGCCCTGTAAAAGGTCAGATCCCATGGAACTGGGCAAATTCATGGCCCGACTGAGGGCACTTTGTAATTGGTGGGTGCCAATGGGGATTTTCCGGTTGAATTGCGGAACCCCATCGAGCACAATGCTGATTTCAGACCCGTCGCAATCGATATTCACGATCGCCACAGCTTCGCCGCCCACAAATTGCATTAATTGGTTTCGCAGCGTGCGCAGCAGTGCAAAACTGCTGACTTCCAAGACTTTTAACTGCAAGCCTGCCCGCTCGAAAACATTCAAATAGGTGTCAGTCACTTCTCGCGGGGTTGCAACCAGTAATACTTCGACTCGTTCAATACCGTCTTCGTCAATATCGGTATCCAACTTTTGAAAGTCTACATCTGCATCTTCACGGGAAAAGGGGAGGTAGAGTGCCGCTTCCTGGTTCAGAACCATGTCCCTGAGTTCAAAGTCGTCTAATTCAGCAGGTAGCCGAATTAAACGAATGACGGCTTCCCCGACGGGCACGGAACTAACGACCTTTCGGGCTTTGATTTTGTTGTCGTCTAGGCCCTGACGAATGATATCGGCGATCGCATCGGGATCGATAATTCGACCATCTTGATAAGAGCCCTCTGGCAACGGAAGCGAGGCAAATGCACTCACCTTCGTGCCTTTTTTGCTCTGTTCAAGCTGCACAAGATTGACTCGCTCAGGCGTAAGTTCTATGCCTAAGCGTTGAGTAGGTTTAGAGAAAAAGTTGAGTGAAGTAACCACAGACTTAACCGTTTTCCATTGGATGTTCGATGGCCAATTGAAACTAAATCGAGCAGTTCAGAACTGCACTGCCCAAAGAACAGTGTGTTCTGATTGCCCTAACCCTCGCATTTAGCGAAAGATAAAAAATCTTTCTTAAAATAGAAATTAGTAAAATCTTCATTCCTATTGGGAGGATACCCAAAGTAACCGAGTCATTGATCATTATGGTTATGCACATACGGCACCTAGAATAGTTTAAGTGAATGAATGCACGAATATAGCATCAGGGGGAATTAGATGCAGAAACCCCGGAAAACATAGCGTTTACAGCCCAACCGTCAGTCGCTGAAGGGCAGATTTCTAGAGACTATAGCAGTTTCGGGGACCCCCGCAAACCCAGAATCTTTGGAAAAGCTGTATGAACTCAGGTGCGCAAAGCTATGGGTGTGTCTGTATTAAGGCGGTTAGGGTACTGAGCACGCGACTGGGCGACAGCATGGCCAACAGGTTTGTGAATGGCAATGCGGCTTGGTCGAAGTTACGGGAAAAGAGTTCTTGTTTCAGATACACGGCGCGGGGCGACATGGGTGGCAGATTGGCCGCGTTGTTAAATAGTGGGTCGTATCGCCAGTTCCGAAGCGGTGGATTGTAGATATTGCAATCGCCCGTAGAACCGCTGCCGCAGAATGCACCATTTACTTTGCGTGGTGCCCCAAGACTGACCATGGATCCCTGATAGTGAAGCGGCGTCTTGGGGAGACTCGTGTCATTACCATTACTCCAGTCTTCATGAAACCGGGGGTAATTGTTCAACCCACCGCCAGCAGTTGCATATCCGCCATCTTGGCCACCTCGGTTGACACCGCCTGAAATGTCAATACCAGCTAAAAAAGCAGCGTTAACCGTTGTCTCAGAAGCAGGACGTCCTTTAGCTGTGACGGGAGTACCATTTTTGGTACTGATCAAATTTTTACTCCAGGAGTCGTCTAAAGGCCAAGCATTAGACAAAACATTCACTGTATCGGCCATGATGGCAGCCGGTTTGCGCTGGTCGTCATCTAAATCGGTGTTTATGCATTTCGCGTCATCCGGTCCACAGTTGTAGTTGCCCTTAGTATAAATGGCCTGATCCGAAACCACAGAAAGACCTTTCATCGTGCGGCCACTCACTGTTTGGGTTAAATCCTGCCCGTTATAAATTCGTACACCGTAGTTATTGGGCTTGGTATTAGAATTAGGACCTTTCACCGTCAAAAACCAAACCAAACCTCCATCAGAATCATCGTCTAGATTTTTACCCATCAGGGTTTCTGCACATCCAATCAGACCTTGCATATCAACATTCATCAGTTTGATGGGGGTGTAATCTAAACGGCCAGCACCATTTAAGCCATGCTTTTCGCGATAGTTACGAAAAGTTTCATCTGAAAAAGAAACTACAGATTTTCGTAAATTTGTGCCTGAATTAATCGTTGCACTCACTGTTTGTGTCAGATTGATATGCTGACTATCGGGTATAGATTCAATAACATAGCTATTTCCCGTAGTTCCTAGCAAACTGGTTGGATCAGGTCCAAGGGTGATGATATCTCCAGGCTTCAGATTGTTACTACTGGCTACCGTTAAGGCATTGTCACCCGCATTTGCTTGAGCTGTTAATTGCGTTTGGGTTGGTGCGCAGGTTGCACCGTTAAGCTGATTGGTCTGAGGGATTTGATTTGTGTCCCCTTGGCTCCGCACTTCAATGGTAGGTGGCGTGGTCGCTAAGTTCAAGGCGATGCGTAAATCGGCGCTATCCCAATAGCGATGGCCAACAGAGGCGTCGAATTCTCCTGGGTCTGGTGTCTCCAATGTATCAATACCCACTCGAATCTGCTTGTTCCAGTCCGTTAGGTCGGAGGTTGCAAAAGATTGGCGCGATCCGCCGCAGGGCAAAGCGCGGGGATTTTTAGGGTCGTCAACGGTGACCGTACCGGAGCAAGTATTTTGGATTTTTGCCCCCCGATAAAGGGTTCCAGCCGTGGTAACCTGCCCGGTAATGGCAAGCGTACTACTGTTGGCTGCATCTAAATACAGATCGTTATTGCTATGCACCGGACCATTCAGGGTCATGTTGGGTGGAATGGAAACATCCATGTCCTGCTCATAGAAAGCCGCAAACTGGAATAAGGGAATCAAGCGACTCTTAAAACGCATCCCCACAATGGCCGTCGGTTTTTTCTGATTGTCTTGGGCGACAGACATCACATCGTAGCGATACTCTTGGGCACTCAGGCCGGCAAAAGCTTCCCCATTGGGAATAACCACCGAAACAGGATTTAAGGGAGGCTCTGTCGGTTCTGAAACATAGGTCGTGGCACTTTGTACCCCAATTTGATTCACATAGGCATCTTTCGCATTGCTATTTTTGAAGGCGTATGATTCAGTTTTACAAACAAAATCGCCACTGCCATCATTACTTGAAGTATTGTCCAAGCAAGCCTGCCACCCGGTAGGCGAAGTCCCTGAAGGGCGGTTATAGCCTTCAAATTTATTGCGGATTGCCTTAGCCCTTAGGTTTAAGCCCGCTTCGGCGGTGTAAAAGCCTGTATTGCTTTTAGCTGAGGACATGGAACTGGCATTGTCAACCTTGCTGGTAACGGCATAAGTCACGAGCAAGGCTGCCAAAATAATTAACATTGCAATGGTGACGACCAGGGTATAACCGCCCTGACTGTTTTGGGCTGGTCGAAGGCGAACCAGCATGAGGA
>JBAVRC010000267.1:0-4347 GCA_049694615.1 Thermosynechococcaceae cyanobacterium
GGTGAGAGTGGTCAATGCCTATGGTCCTACAGAATCCACCATTGTTGTCACTTGTTGCGACATCGCCGGATCTGCCACAACTCAGCCCCAAGACAATCGGGTACCGATTGGACAACCCCTGCGCAATATTCAAGTTCATATTCTCAACTCAGATCTGGAGCCGGTCCAGAATGGTTCGGCTGGCGAACTGTACATTGGCGGCATGGGTTTGGCAAGGGGTTATTTAAATCGTCCTGATTTGACCGATAGCAAATTTATATTTAAAGAAATCAACGGCCATGAGAAGATCCGACTTTATAAAACAGCGGATCTAGTTCGATATCGAAACGATGGGCATCTAGAATTTTTAGACCGCATAGACCATCAGGTAAAAATACGTGGTTTTCGTATTGATCTGCAAGAGATTGAAACCGTTCTAGGTCAACATCCCTTAGTCGATGAGGCACTTGTAGTTGCAAAAGAAGACGCGATGGGACAAAAGCATTTAGTTGCCTATATTTTGCAGAAGCAGAAAAAGTCAGCGCAGAATAAAATTGGTCGTCATTCTATCGAAACAGAACAAATGAATCAGTGGCGGCTGATTCATAATAGTGAACAACTCAATCCCGCCAAAAATAACTGGGATAAAACATTCAATATCAGTGGTTGGATTAGCAGTTATACGGGAGAGCTCATTCCTGATCATGAAATGCAGGAGTGGGTTGACAACACCATTGAGCGGATTCAAGCACTGCATCCCAAAAGAGTCTTAGAGATTGGTTGTGGCACGGGTCTGTTGCTTTTTCGCCTTGCGCCGCAATGCGCCAGCTACTTGGGCACAGATTTCTCAGAAACAGCCTTGCACTATGTTGAACAACAGTTAAATGGCCCTTCTACTGCCTTACCGCAAGTATTACTTGAACAGCGCAGAGCAGATGATTTCAAAGGGATACAGCCTCAATCCTTCGATACAGTTATTTTGAATTCAGTCCTCCAGTATTTCCCTAGCGTTGATTATCTGCTGGAGGTTCTAGAGAATGCAATTCAAGCAGTTCAGCCAGGCGGTTCTCTATTCATTGGAGACATTCGCAGCTACCCCTTGCTAGAAGCTTTTGCAGCTTCTGTCGAGTTATCGCATGCATCAGACGACTTATCCACGAGAGAGCTTTGGCAAAATATCTGTAATCGACTCCACCGGGAAGAAGAACTGACCCTTGACCCTGCTTTTTTTACGGCTTTGCAGCAACGACTACCCCAAATTACCGAAGTACAGGTTTTATTAAAACAGGGCAAATTCCAGAATGAGTTAACCCGTTTTCGCTACGATGTCATTTTGAAAATTGGCTCTACGCCTCATCCATTACTTGAATGTCCTAGACTAGATTGGCAGCAACAGAATCTAAGTCTCTCGAAATTAAATGAACTGCTTCAAAACGAACATTACCAGACATTCATAGTGAGTGGTATTCCTAATACACGGGTCTTGACGGCTGTTCATACTGTGCAGGAACTTAAATCGCCGAGTTGTCCAGCGAATACTAGACTGCTAAAACAAAAGCTATCTCAGATTCAGCCAGAGAGAAGTATAGATCCACAAGATATATGGCAGCTTTCACAAACCATGCCATATAACATTACGGTTAGCTGGATAAACTCTGACACAGAAGGATCGTACCAAGTACTCTTTGAGCGTGTATCGGAACAATTACTAGACTCCTGCATGGATTCGCTTCATTCCCAAGAACTTGAGAATGAAGAAGCTCATGTTGAAATTTTGAACCATTCACCCAAAATATCTCAAATAAAATTATCGTCGCTCCATAAAGAATCTAATCAAATTAGATTGTCTCAGCCAAAAGGCAAGAATTTTACTCAGCACTGGAGTGTTTATGCAAATAATCCGTTAAAAACTAAAATTGACTACAAATTAAGTGTACAACTTCGCACTTATTTACAACAGTTTCCTAATCATATGCGGCCATCAGCATTTGTTGTGCTTGATTCTTTTCCACTGACCCCAAATGGTAAAGTTGATCGCCGTGCATTGCCTACCCCAAGTTCTAACAGACCAATGTTAAGTACAGAGTTTGTTGCTCCAACAACAACCCTGGAACAAGAATTAGCCCGTATGTGGTCACAGATACTGGAAATTGATGAGATTGGGGTTAAAGATAGCTTTCTGGAATTAGGTGGAGATTCATTACGGCTGATACAACTCGCAAGTCAACTTGAAACGTCCTATTCAGTAACTTTATCGATAGTTAATTTTTTTGAAAGCCCCACAATTTTAGGTCTTATTCAACAAATACAAAAAAGTGATGTATTGAAACGTCCTCCTTCAAGTGAGTATATGACGCTGAAGCAGCTTCAGTCCGAAGTTTATCTAGATAAATTTAGTGAAATTAAAAATCAAGATCTTAGTATTTATATCAATCCAAAATCCATCTTTCTGACTGGAGCCACAGGTTTTATCGGTGTGTTTATTTTATATGAACTTTTACAGCAAACGGAAGGAATTGTTTATTGCTTAGTGCGTGCTGACTCGACAACACAAGCATACCAAAGGCTCCGTTATACATTTCAACGCTATTTACCTGGAGTTGGATTTCCCTATTCACGCATTACTCCTGTCATAGGAGATATCACTCGACCCCTACTCGGCCTATCCAAAGAAAATTTTGAGAAGCTAGCTCAAACGATTGACTCCATTTATCATTGTGCAGCAAATGTTAATTTATTATATCCATATTCAGCCTTGAAAGCAGGAAATGTTATAGGCACAAAATCAATCATTAAACTTGCGATTTATATTAAAACAAAACCCGTTCATTACATTTCCACTTTAGATGTATTTGAGTCTCTTGCCGCAACTGGTGTACCCGTTATTTATGAAGATGATTCAATTGCTCAGGGTAATGGAATAGCCGGGGGATATTCTCAAAGTAAGTGGGTGGCCGAACGACTGATGACAGAGGCAAGCGCAAAGGGTTTACCGACTTGTATTTATAGACCTGGAATGGTTACAGGCCATCATCAAACTGGAGTTGCTAATCCCGATGATTTAATGAGTCGTTTACTCAGAAGTTTTATGCAGTTGCAATGCGTACCTGATTTAGGTTTAGCACTGGATATGACTCCAGTTGATTATGTGAGCAAGGCTATGGTTTATCTCTCCCTTAAGTTAGATAGTTTTGGAAACTATTTTCATCTAACAAACCCAAATTCTGTTGATATAAATAAGCTAATTTATAGCTTTAATAAACTTGGCACTAATATCAAAAAAATCGAATTTGACAAGTGGAAATTTTCTATTCTTAACAACTCAAATGCTCTTAAGCCTCTTGCAAATATTATTACTGAATCTATTTACGATAACACAACTCGATTAGATATCTGGTTGGCAGGTAGTCAAAAGTTTGACCACAAAAATACCATCAATAGTTTATTGAATAGTGATATTGTTTGTCCAGCTATTGATTATCAAACAATAAGCAAATATTTGTTTAGTCTTGGCAAAGAAAAACAAAATGATTTTCAAAAATTTAATGATATTTTAGTTCGCCAAAACGAGTGAAACTATCAAGTTTACTTATTTTTGCTCTTTGTTGATTAGATAATTTAATGTCGCATCATTTCTGTAGCAATAACAATATGAATAAATTAAAAATAGAAGATTATTCGATAAAAAAATCATCGTTTGCCGAAATTCGAACAAATCATATTTTTGGCGAAAAATCACTTCATTCAACAAAAAGTTTTGAACCCAAAGATTTGATTGCTAGATTTATAATAAATGAAACTTTGATTCAACCTAACTACTTATCAATTCAAGCGAGTGAATATAAGCATTGCATGGTTGATCCTGAATACCTACACTATATTAACCACAGTTGTGATCCAAATTGTTTTTTCGACATGGATGAAATGATTCTTCTCTGTATTAAATCCATAAAAATTGGAGATGAATTTAGGTTTTTCTATCCGTCGACTGATTGGAATATGATCCAGCCATTTAATTGTATCTGTCAAGCGAAGGGATGCTTAGGAAGTATTCAAGGTTCTATGTTCTTAGAATCGAGCATACTGAAGAAATATAAGCTTTCTAGATATGTAAATGAAATGGTTAATCAGAAAATTTCTATTTCAAGATGATGTGTTATTAAAGTTCTTAATTATTTTAATTATTTTAATTATTAATGAAAGTCAGAGACGACATGGAACATAAAAATACATTTCTTACAAAGGGAATTCCTTTAAAGATATTACTCATTTTCCCATTTATATTTCAAATATTTTTAGCTGTAAGTCTTGTAGGGTATTTTTCGTTTAAAAATGGACAGATGACTGTCAATGATCTGTCTCGTCAGT
>JBAVRC010000268.1:0-2479 GCA_049694615.1 Thermosynechococcaceae cyanobacterium
TCAACCCACTTGCACGAGCTTGGTTCATCTAGCTGCGATTTCAAATTACCGGGATGATTGAGTTTTGGGTGTCGGAATGCTTAAAACTTGAAAGTCGAAAATGCTTGCAGAGAGCATAGATTGTCAAATTTCAGTAACTTGACAAGGATCTATTCATTGGTTAAGAATAGATTAAAGCTAGTATCCATAAAATAAAATAACGCTTCCCTAACCTTCTTTAGAAGGCTAGATTTGCATGACATAATTTTCTGGAGATGGGGGTTTGTAAGTATAGTTTTTTGGACCAACTCATCTCGATCTATTTAACAGGAGTAATGATTTAACTTTTTCCTGTCCGTTTTACTTCTGCTAAACATCTTCATTTTGCATTGCGAGCATATTTTTTTGATCATGTTAAATTTTTCAGTCTATCGAATCAGGCGGTTTTTGTTTTCCGTCTTAATAGGTCTATTTTGTGCAAGTTTATTGGGGAATTTTTACAAATTCTTGGTTGTTAAGACAACGACAATGCTTGCAACTACAGGCGGAAGCGATAGAGTCCGTGGACTGGGAATTGTACACTGGTTCGATTTTGACGCAGAGAATAATATTCCAACTTATTATTCCGTTGTTTTACTGTTTATTAGTGCTTTTATTTTATGGATTATTTCAGCTCAGAGCCAGGACAAAAAGCATTCTTTTTTTAAGCATTGGCGATTCTTGTCGTTGTTTTTTTTATTGATGTCTTTGGATGAAGCAGTTGGATTTCACGAAAATTTAATTGAGCCGACTAAGGCAGTTCTTCATTTGAAAGGGGTATTTAGTTTTGCCTGGATTGTTCCCGCATTGTTTTTTGTGATAGCTATGGCTATTTATTATATTCCATTTCTCAAGCATTTGCCGAGCAGAACTCGCAAGGGTTTTCTGTTAAGTGCTGCAGTATATCTTTCTGGCGTTTTTGTTTTGGAAGCACTGGATGGAGCTTATCTTAATACTTTTGGTCAATCTATCCAGGTCGCAGGGGCAGGGTGGCACGGAATGATCTATGCCGTTTTAACCTCTTTAGAAGAGTTTTGCGAATTCTCAGGAATTATTATTTTTATTGGAATATTGATTTCGTACCTTCAAACAGAGTTTGGCCCTATTCAGATCAGCTTTTTGTCCGGGAAAGAGTCCTCTCGCTAGGCCATTCTAATCTGTGAATTTGCCAATGGTAAACGGGTTAGTGTTTGCTGGACTAATGCTTTGGCAATCTCTATCTTTTGATGTTGTTGAAAAATGCGTTTGATAATGGATTCAATGTAATGGTTATCTGCCGAACCAGTTTGGGTTGGGCTGACCATCTGGGTTTCAAATAATTCAATCAGACTTAATCCGGCAATGCGAGTAAAGTAGGCGGCGCTTATGCCTTGCAGTACACCTCCAACAGCGAAGGTTGCAGCACTGCCTTTGAGGAGGGTGCTTAAAAGTTGACTAGAGGCTTCCACGATCCCCATGCGGAGCAAGGTTGCCACAAATACTTCGGCGATTTCAACTGCGCGGTTGAAGCTCAGATTCATGCGATAAACGTCTGCTAATTCCTGCACCAGTTTGCCCGTAATGGCTGCGGTTGCAACCATATCCAGGGAGGGCAATGGGTTGGCAAAAGCGGTTCCTGCTGCAATCCACTGATAGCGTTCAATTAAAGGCATAGCGCGATCGCGACGGATCCGGTTCAGGTCTGTTTGGATCGCCTGCTGTAAATTCAAGGTTTGTTGATAGGCCCGTTGCAGCACCAGTTGACTGATTTCTTGCGTTGCCAAGTGCTGTAAGCGAGTTAGCAAGGGATGCAATTGGGGTTCAGGGGTTTCCCAGGTATCGCGATAGGTGTCGTCTGGTTGGTGACGACGCACTTTGATGGGTTGGGGGTTGGCGGCGATCGCCAGTACGTCGGCTGCATCAATCGTATCCTGGACCCGTTGCTTGAGTTGCGCCATGACCAGATCAATATGACTGGGTAAAGATTGATCCTGTTTATTCAGCAACAGTAAGATCCGTTTGCGTTGGCTGTGCAGGTGTTGCAAGGCCAACCATTCGGATTGAGTGAGATCCCCCTGTACGGTAAATAACACCACATCGGCTTGCGCGATTGATGCTGGCCATTCCTGGACCGATAGGTCCGAGAGATCGATTTCGGGTTCGTCCAACGGGGCGATCGCCCATTTTTGCCGGAATTCAGCAGCGGGTTGTGCCATCAGACGTTGTCGTAAGGCAGTTTTGCCCACCCCGCGAGATCCGACAATTTGCAGGTCAAGGGTTTGCCGCTTCAAACTGTTTTCGATCCCCCGTAACTGGAGGTTGTAAGGGCTTAGCAGGCTCTCTGACTCGGATTCGGCCCATAGGCGTTCTAAACTGGCTTCCGTTTCAGCCAATGCATGTTGCACCTTTGCTGGGGTAAGGAATCGGGGGATTTGTGGCGCGGTTTGCGGCGATCGCGCGTTCCAAAGGCGACGGGCACCCC
>JBAVRC010000269.1:0-2016 GCA_049694615.1 Thermosynechococcaceae cyanobacterium
GAACAGATGTTTGGCCGCAGGCCAAGCAGACTGTGGACTCATAAAGTGGGAAAACTCAAAAGTAATCAGTTTATCGACACCAGCTTGTTCAGCAGCATCCATTTTCCAGCGGAGTTTACGCCAGTCAATGGGTGGAAAATTAAAGGGCATATCCCGATCAAAACTTTCTGTATTGGACCAGCCCTGCATTCCGTGCTTGCGAATGAGTTCCAAATTGGCGTGCAAAAAGTCCGGCAACTCGTCGAATTGGACTTGTCCATCTTGGAACGCCACAATATCCACAGCACCCTCCAGCATCGATAAAATTTCATCCCAATCGGCACAGTGTTGGGTTAAGGAAATGGCATCTTCAAACTGCTTGCCACCATGCACATAGGGCGAAATGAGATTGGGCAACTGGGGTGAGAGGTGCTTGCAATGCAGTCCCAACTCTCGCAAACAGTCCACCCGACGCCGTTCCATTTTGCCCAGTTCAAAGGTCAGGTACCATCCCTGAAAGGCTTTGCGATCACCATATTTGGCCCAAACTTCATCAACGAAGGCTTTGCCCAAGGCCACTTCTTGGTCCAGGGTGCGATCGCGGGTGGGCCAAGTGGCCGAATCATAGGTGCCAAAGAAAAAGGCCATTTCGTTGGCTTCCGCTAAGTCTAGAAACAGATCGACGAGATCCTCATAGACCGGATAGATGTCGGCTTGGGTGGTAAGGACCTGAGACGGACAAGCAGCCATCCATCCCACCCCAGCCCGAATCAAAATGACCGTATCGATGCCAATGGACCTCATCAGCTTGAAATCCTCAGCCCATTCCTGCCGTCCCCAGTTGTTAGACGGAATATCGTGGGTGATTTCGTCGAGAAACGTTCCAGTAATCTTCATGCTTGGGATCTCTGCAAAGTCCTTCAGGATGGGGCATAGTAACACAATATGACAGTCTCAAGCACGCTCTTGCGGTCTGCACTAGGGTAGAACTACTGGATCAGTTGATGCTCCAATGCGGGGGAAACATCAAGTCAGGAGGATTATGGTTATGTTTTCCAAAACAACAATGCGGCTGATGGCTGGATGCTTCGCAGCAATCGGGGGGACCGTTCTTTCGGTTGCGTCGGCTCATGCAGTGACCCCGTTGGGACTATATCAAGGACAATTAACGATTTATGACAGTCCCAATGGGACCTTCACGAAAACTACCTGTGTTAAATTCAACGCCGATGGAACCTTTGGGGATCTGATTTTTGGAAGTTTGACCAGTTCTCAAAGTGGGGCATGGGCAGCCACTAAAGTCAAAAAAGGGAGATGGCAGGCGATGAACATTACCCCGTTTGCCATTTCTTACAACGGCATTGTGACCAATACAGGCGAATTATTGGCGGATGGGATTGTCATCTATTTGGTTGGGTCAAAATATAAGCCATCGCCAGTCAAACTGTTTAATATGAAAAAGGTTGCGAACTGCACGGCACCCAAATCATTGACTTTGCCCGGTCTTACGGTTCCGCCAGGTAGCCCTTCCCAACCTTGAAAAATGCGCGGAAGTCTTCATCCTGCTGGCTCAATTGCACCGATTCCACACCCAATGTCTGGAAGGTTTGGACCAATTGAGCACAGGCAGGCCGCTCAGTTGCATAGTGGCCTGCATCGATGAGGATCAGGTTGCGATCGCGGCTCTCTTGAAACTGATGAAATTTGCAGTCGGAGGTGAGATAAACCTGTGCTCCCGTTTGGCTGACGGCAGCAATGTAGCTAGCCCCGGACCCGCCTAGAACCGCTACGCGTTCAATGGGTTGTTGCGGATGGGCTGTGGGGGACACCAAAAGTTCCGGTGGGTTGAGTTGGGCTTGGATCTGATCGAGGAGTTGCTGTAGGGTCAAGGTGGTTTGCAGATTGCCCACGCGGCCATAGCCTAGTCCATTCTGGGTGGGTTCTATCGGTTGGGGGTCTTGAAGATTCAGCAACTGGGCCAGCACATCGGCGGTGCCGTTTGCCACTTGGTCAAAATTGGTGTGGGCGCTGTAGATG
>JBAVRC010000270.1:0-8649 GCA_049694615.1 Thermosynechococcaceae cyanobacterium
GGGTTGCAGAAAGCCCTTTCGGAAAACGGCAATCCGCGATTCAACAGCATAACCGCAATGATGAACGCTATGGGCTACCGCCTCGCGCCGCAAAAGCTACTGCAATCACAGCACACCCCATCCTGACACTATGCTTTACCCACAAGCCGTTAATATTTGTTAGGGAACTTTACGCTATAGCTCCAAAAACTCCCTGAACAGTGGCTCCAAATCATCGGTCACAGCTCGCCGACCGACTTCGATTTTGGCAATTAAGCTTTGGTGAACTTGTAATGCCTCGGCCAACTGAGCCTGGGTTAATTGTTTGGCCTTGCGAGCGGTGCGAATTTCGGCCCCGGTCAATCGCTCGAAGCGGAGGCGAACAGGGCGACGATCATCCAATTCCAGAGATGGCTGGGTGTTGGGCGCTGGGGTTTGCGATCGGCTCGCAGTTGGGTTGATGAACCGTGGTGCTTTGAGTATTAAGGGCTGAGTTAACCATTCCTCAAACCAATGGGGTGGTTTCCGATGGGGATAGTTCGGATGCAACCAATCTGGGTAGGGCGAAAGGTAAAAATCTGTCGGGTGTGGGCGTTGCGACCCATCGGGGCGGCGGATGTTAGGTGCAGCACGATCGCCCGACCACCCTAACACCAGCAGCGCCTCCAGAGCCTGACGCCACCAGCGAAATAGGGCACGGGCCTGGGGTTGATAGGTGGACCAGTCAGGGGAACCGGATTGCACCAACGCTGCAGCCAACAGATCGCTCACCGTATGGGTGGAGGATCTAGCCTCCTGGGGCAAGGTTGCATTGTGAAAGAGCAGATAGGTCAGCAGACTCAACAGCAACGGATCGCGGCAATAGTCGAGCTTGAGAACCGTGAGGGCAAACTGACCGAACTGGGTAAAAGACCGTTCCGCCTCCGCCCCGCTGTATTGGAGTAAATATTGTATCCAAAGACCCGGGCGCACTGCAAAATAAACCTGCTCCGGTTGGGTCATTTGGCCTGTGGTCCAGTCCAGGTTGCCCCGCGCATCGGTCAGAATCTCCCAGGGATGACCGCTGATGTTGAATGCCTCGACCTGCGCCGATTGGGGATCTGTCATCCACAGGGAGTTAACCAGGACTGTTTTAAGCTGCTCCATCCCTTGGACCAAATTGACCAGTGCTTCCGGGCTAGGTTGCCATGCCAATTGGTTAAGTAAATCGCTGGCCTTCAACGTAAAGGACATTGCTGTAGGGTGGGGTTGTCGCATGGCATGGGCTGCCAGTAACCATTGCAGTTGGAGTAAGACCGGTCCTCCCTTCTGCTTGAGCTGGGTGACCAATTCCCAAGGCAGTAATGCCAGATCGCTAGGGCGCGTGAGATAGTGCTCCAGTCGCAGCGTGCGTTCCGGGAACAGGGGAGAGGCCATCCCAATGCCAATGTCTTCTTCCGCTTCAAGGGGGAATTCCGTCTCTTGATCGGCAACCAACTCAGACCCCTCTTCGAGAGGGGTGGCGGGTTGCTCTGCGATGGAGTGCCCCAGGGTTAGGTGCAGATTTGGGAAGGGAATGACCGGTTCTGTCGCAGGTCTCAGTCCTAGAAATTGTTCGATGTCTTGGAAGGAATATTGGTCTAGATTTAAGCAGGCCAACAGTTGTTGGGCCAGCTCGCGAACCAACGAAACCTCAAGGGTTTGCAACAGGTGTTGCGATTCCAGGTTATCTGCATCGAATAAGGTTTGGCAGATCTCTGGCTGAAAGGGATCTTGGGCCAACGCTTGCAGGACAGACTCGCCAATGGCCGTATCAATATCCTGTAGACTCCAAGTCAGCACATTGACCCACACCTCAGCGCCAATTTCGGACCATAGTTGGCGACGGACAAACCCATCGGCTAACCAGTGCTGAACCGCTTGTTCCACGCAAAGCCGATCTTGAGGGGATTGAAATGCCCATGTATTGGGTTCAGGACCCAGGATGAGGGTGGCCTGGGGTAACTCCAAAACTAGGGCCTCTTGGGTATCGGCATAGACTTGGGACAAAAGGCGATGGCTGTAATGCAGTAAGACGGCTTCGGTCAGTTGTTCGGCCAAGGGCGTCAGAATTGCGGCATCCTGTTGTAGGAATTGGCAGGTGGCCTCCACGTAGGGACCATAGCCCTGCGATCGCGCAATCTGGAGCAAATGGAGCAACTTGGAATGGGACTGCATTGATGCAAAGGCTGCACTAGGGAATGAACCAAACGCTTCAACCCTGACAATCAAGATCTAGGAACCGTTTGGGATCTCCATCTTACCGAAGGCGTAAAGGTGAAAAACCCATACCCCCAGGTTGAGGGGGATGGGTCACAGGTTTAAGGGAGGAACTTGGAGATAGACGAGGGGGACACCGAGGGGTTGCGCTTACAGGGAGAGGAGGCCAAACCAAGAGAGGATGACCGCCAACGCAATCAACGTGAAAAAGCCGCCAAGACCATAGGCCAGACCTGCACCGAGAAGCCTCAACTGTGCGGGTGGCAGACCCACATACCGGGTAACCATGCCAACCCGTGAGAAGTCGTGACCCAGTTCTTGTAATTGGGCTAAATGCACATCGCCGTAGCGTGGCATCCGCGCAAAGGGCTGTTCGCCTTGGGTCCGCTGGGGCAAAATGCGTCGCCGTTGATAGGGGACAATGTTTTCCCCAAAGGCTTCTGCGTACTCTTCGGAGTTCACTAACGCATCGATAAAACCAACCAGCCCTTCTGTGCCAATCACAATAGACCAGGCAATGGTTTCGCGATCGCTGTAGACATCCCGGCCCAAAATGCGTTGAATGCACATTTTGACAAAACGGTAGTTGTTATTGGCCTCATAGTTGAGCCGCCGGAAAGAATCTGACAAGGCCAGTCCTCGGATAAAGTCGCGGACGCTGATCTGCCCTGATCGCAGTTGGGACTCTAAAACCGTTTGGCGATGGCAGGCCAACATCTGTTGCTCGTTAAATATCTGACGGTACGCCGCATGGATCAAGACATCCATGTCAGACCCGGAGAGTAAATTGTCGGTGCTAAAGATCCAGGAGTGTTCGTCTCCCGGCACTTCAAAGTTGGCGACACGATGGTTGCGGGAGGACGGAGCATAGTTTAAAGCAGGAATGGCCATAAATGAACCTCTGAAAAGATACCTCTTAAGATGGCGTTTTAAGGTGGCATTGAGCCGAAACAACCCAACCGACTAGGGATAATTGCTTAGCCAAATCTCACATTAAAAGATGAGGGGCCTTTATCCAACCCCGAGTATTAATTCTTAACATACAGAATCTGAAAAACCATAAATAAAACTCAATACTTGCATCAAGGCAGATCGGGTCTGGCTGGGATCCCATTTTTCTTGTCCCTCGTGCTCACTGAGTGAGCGAAGCGAGAGCGAGGGACAAGCCAATCATAGGCAGGCGCAAGGGGCGATATCTCATGAATGCCAGACAACGTAATGATCCGTAATGCTTAAGACAGCAAGGCCATTCAAGATAAAATTGCTGTATTTGGACCGTTGAGGCATTACCTACATGACTGAGACCGCTGATGGCATGACGGATGCCCCCACTACTCAAGCGTTAGCTGAGGCGATCGCAGAGCTAGAGGCTTATCGCGAACGCTTGGTCAATGAGACGATGACAACGGTACAACGGGCTAAGTTGCCGCAGTCAAAGGCAAACGCATTACTAGGACCGGAATTGACTAAAATTGATGCGATGCTTCAGACTTTACGGGATCGGCAAGCCGCATTGACGGTCGATGCGTAACCTCTGCCAAACGACCTGGGGCGATCGCCCTGTTGCGGAAAAATGAGAACTGGACCATGAGTAACTCCCTAGATGTCGCTGCTTTCTCAGCAAACGATCCGGTACAGTTGGCGCAACAAGCGACGGATGAGTTGCTGGCGGCGGTCACAGACCAAATTACCCTAGATACCTTCGACCCCAACGATCAGGCGTTATTGCAACGACTGGTGGACTGTTTAGGGGATTTGCGGGGGCTTGTGCGTCTGCGCTGTGCTGAAACTTTAGGGGAAATTGGCGAACCAGCCACACCCTTTTTGATCAAAGCCCTAGCGCATCATGAGAATGCGGTGGTGCGACGCGCTGCGGCCAAAACCCTCACCCTGATTGCCGATCCAACCTCTATTCCGACCTTGGTTCATGCGCTGTTTAATGATGAAGATACGGTGGTGAAGGGATCTGCCATTGGGGCATTGGCCCGCATCGGCGAGGCATCGGTGCCCATTTTGCTGGATATTTTGGCGTCGCCGGATCGATCTGAAAGTATGAAGGGACATGCGGCTTGGGCCTTGGCTTTCATTGGGGCAGAAGCGAAAGATTATTTGTACCGCGAGATCGGTTCTGATTCGGCTGAGGTTCGGTATGCCGTGGTGGGGGCGATCGCCAAGGTGGTGCAGGACGACCCCAATGAAGATCGGGCGTTTGAGCTATTGGTGCAGGCGCTCTCCGATCCAGCGGCGATGGTGCGGTGTGAGGCGGCATCGGCGTTGGGAAATTTGGCGTACCAACCGGCTATTCCTCATTTTTTAATGTTATTAAGCCATCCTGACTGGGAAAGTCGCAAGGCGGCTGCGTTGGCGCTGATGAAGGCGGGCGATCGTAGTGCGATCGTTCCTTTGCAGTCGGCGTTGGATCAGGAGTTGGAGACTGCGGTTCAAAGTGTTTTGAAGTTAGCAATTTCGCAATTAGAGCGTAGGTCGAACGAGGCTTAATTAAGCATCCGTTGGTTATTCTCACGAGTATCGATCCTACTGCTATCGCCATCGCCATAGTGCGAGAAGGGTTATTAATGACAAAATCAGCATTAATCCTGATGCCCAGCCATAAGCAGTTCCAAGACCAACTATTTTACTGCCCTTTGCTAACCTTGCATCAATCTTCAATGGGAGGAGCACCTGCCTCCGCAAAACCGTATGCGACTAATCGCTCACATAACACCTCCGTTTTCTGCGTATCTAGGTAAGCGTGCAGGTACACCACTTTTCCCCACTGCATCTTAATAACATGAACCCCCTCATTGACATATGAAGAACCGTCTGCTGGGGTTGCGGTATCAACCCACTCAACTGCGATCGTTGTATTCCAGGGAAATCCGCTGACTGCGATATTTTTGATCTCGAAATTTAACCCTGGGGATAGTCGATAAAGCCGCTGGAACCATTGCCGCATGGCTTCAATGCTATGACGGGTACCGCCAAGGGCATGGGTTCCGCTAAAGGTATGGGTAATAGATGGTGAAATCCCTTTGAGGACAGTCTCGTAATCGCCCCGATTTAAGCACTCGAAGGAAGTTATAACCTTTTGACGCACGATAAAAGAGTACATTGGCTCTAGACCTCCTGGTTAAGCCTCTATTTTGGGTTGAGATGAATTGAAAAATTTCTTGAGTCGAGATCCTTGCCACATCCACAACCCAGTGAGCGTTAGGAGAGGAATAACCAGGACTCGCATAGATAGAACAAACCCTGGCTCGTTGCGCCATGGGGAATAGACAAAAGTACCGATCGCAACTGAGCCAAGGAGATGAATCCAGCGCATCAAATTCCGCTCTTGCATACAGTGACCTCCATAAAAATCACCAGTGTATAACCGAATGATTAGATATTTTACTTCTACCCACCATTGAAAAACAATTGAAATTGTAAAGCAATAATCAAAACTCTATAACCAAAACCGTGAAAGCGATCGCAGGCAAAATTAGCGGATGAAAAACTGCCGAGATAATCTGAGCAATACGCTCCAAAAATGTGAGATGCTGCTTGCGGTGCATCGCTTCCATCACTCTAATCCCCAAGTAATCGGCTAACTACTCATCAATTTGCTTCTATACCTTGATAACGATCTTTTGTCTAGTTCGATCAAGCTGAATCCTCGGCAGCCATAGTTGGCAAAACAAGATGGCTTGATTAACGTTCTAGAACTGGGTAATCTGTATAGCCCTGCTCCAAATTTTGGTCGCTTTTACCGTAGACAGTCGCAAAATTCAGGTCATTGAGAGGAGCATCCAAGGCAAAGCGCGCTGGCAAATCAGGATTTGCTATGAACAATTGACCAAAGGAAACAAGATCGGCTTGACCTGTCTCTAGAATTTGATTTCCCTTTGATTTGTTATACCCTCCGTTCGCGATCATTAAACCTGAGTAAAAGGGGCGAAAGGTCGAAATAACAGGGCTGATGACATCGCCAGCTTTCAAATCGTCTTCGCTTGGTTCCATTAGATGAACATAGGCCAGCTTAAAGGGATCGAGTTGTTCAAGCGTATAGCTGAAGGTTGCCAAAGCATTTGAATCGCGTATCCCATAGAACCTGTTGCTGGGAGAAAGTTTAATTCCGACGCGATCGCTCCCCCACACCTGGCAGACTGCGGCGACCACTTCCAACAGAAATCGAGCGCGATTTTCAATGGAACCGCCATATTGATCAGTCCGCTGATTGGAGCCATCTTGTAAAAATTGGTCAATTAAATAACCAAAAGCGCCATGGAGCTCAACGCCATCAAACCCTGCCTGCATCGCATTTTTTGCACCTTGGCGAAATTGCTCGACGATGAGCGGAATCTCATCCGTTTCCAGGGCGCGAGGGGTGTCTAAGCTTACTTTGCCCGTGGGGCCATGGAGTGTCCCGATCGCGGCGATCGCACTGGGCGCGATGGGCAATTCGCCGTTCAGTAAGGAGGGATGACTAACTCGTCCACTGTGCCAGAGCTGCAAGAAGATTTTGCCGCCCTGGCGATGCACGGCCTCAGTCACTTGCCGCCAAGCGGCAACTTGCTCTGCGGAGTAAATGCCTGGACAGTTAACATAGCCATTGCTTAAGGGCGAAACCATGGTGCATTCCGTCACGATCAACCCGGCTGAGGCTCTCTGGGCGTAATAGTCAGCCATCACGGGAGTAGGAATTGAGCCAACTGCCCGTAGGCGTGTCATCGGAGCCATGACCATCCGATTACTGAGCGTGTAGGCTCCGATTTCGATTGGGGTCAGTAAATCAACGTTCAACATGAACTACTCCTTGATTAACTTGGAAAGAATGTCTGGGTACATGATGCTGTTGGACAAATCATCATGGCAGAACTTTCGATCGTGATTTTTTTCATTTGAGCCTCCTTGCCATGACAGTTTGCGAAACCGGGATGCTTTAATTATTAAATCCTTGCCTTCAAATTAGCAAGTACATACAAAAATGTGCGTAAGGAACATTAATCATGAACCCACCGAACGAGAAGTATCTGCCCACTAACGTTTTGAACGAGCATCCCTATTTGCGACAGGCGTTAGATCTGATTGCCGACAAATGGATAGTTGCGGTGTTGTATATCCTCTCTGGCGGGACCAAACGCTACGGCGAGTTGCAGCGCGAAATCGGTGAAATTTCCCAACGAATGCTGACGCGCACATTGCGAGATCTAGAGCGCAATGGGCTAATCAAGCGGAAGGTGCATCCAGTGGTACCGCCGATGGTGGAGTACTCTTTGACACCGTTGGGCGAGACATTGAATGGAGTCCTCAAGTCACTCTGCGATTGGTCAAACGAGAATTATGATGCAGTGGAGACTGCGAGGACTGAGTACGATCGCGCTCAACAGGAAGGCGTTTAATTAACTCTATCTGAAATTAGCCGGATAAAGGTTGCTCTATCTGCCAAGGTTAAACCTTTCAGCGCTGCACAATCTATTGAACGATCGCCGCAATATCCGCACGATCTGCCAAATACCCGTCTTCCATGTAGATAATGCGATCGGCAAGATCGAGGATGCGGTTGTCATGAGTTACAAGCAAGATTGTGCAACCTTGCTCCCTAGCGAGATTTTCCATAATTTGAACCACATCTCGTCCCGATTTTTTATCGAGTGCCGCCGTGGGTTCATCGGCCAGAATAATCTGGGGTTGGCTGACCAAGGCACGGGCGATCGACACCCGTTGTTTTTGCCCACCCGATAGATCGCTCGGATAGTAATCCATGCGATTTTCCAATCCGACGGCGCTAAAAATCCTGCGAATGCGGGCATCGGCATCGGCAGCCGTCACATCTTGAATTTCCAAGGCCATCTCAACATTCTGGTAGGCCGTGAGAAAGTTAAGGAGATTGTGCGCTTGAAAGATATAGCCAATATTGCGACGAGCCAGGGTCATCTGTTCTTTGGTGGCATGCTGTAACTCCTGTCCTAAGATGCTTAAATTTCCTGCTTGCACGGATCGCAAACTTCCCATTAGCGTCAGCAAGGTGGTTTTACCCGAACCCGATGGCCCCGTCATGATGATGATTTCGCCTCGCTCAATATTGAGATTAATGTCAAACAAAACCTGCTTTTTGAGAGTGCCTTGACCGTAGAAATGATCTAGGTTGGTAATGGAGATCGCAGGCGTAGATGCTATAGCGGCGTTCGTTTCGAGTAATTCCAACATGCTCAACTCCTAGAAAATATCGGCAGGATCGGCAGTTTGCAGCTTGCGGACGGCCATGGCGGCAGAGAACGTACTCATGATGGCCGTCAGAATAAAAACAAATACAATTCGCCCCAAATCCATTGCCATCGGTAGCATGGTTGCGATATTCGTAATTCTGTAAATGCCAAGCGCGATCGCCGTCCCTGGAACAAACCCCAATGCTGCCAAAATCAGAGATTCTTGGAAAACAACCATGAG
>JBAVRC010000271.1:0-9411 GCA_049694615.1 Thermosynechococcaceae cyanobacterium
GAGCTGGAGTGGTAGCGGAAGCCAGATCGTCAATCATGAACAGGGGAGGGCGATCGCCTACGGGCCATTCAGTGCGTCAAGAACTACGGGAAAACCTTGAAGCTTTATAGCAATATTAATATAATAAGCTTAATACCGTAGTCTAAAGAATCAAATTGCCGCAGACAAGCGTCGTTTTTTATCAAGAGAAGCGTAACGATGTTCCAGTCTTAGATTGGCTGAAGTTACTCTTAAAGCAAGATCGCAAAGGCTATGCCAATTGTGTTGCCCGAATCAGTCAGTTGGCTGAACAGGGACATGAACTACGCCGCCCCTCCGCAGATTATCTCCGGGATGGGATATATGAATTAAGAGCAAAGCATAGAAATATTCAATATCGAATTTTGTATTTCTTTCATGGTCAAAATGTAGCAATACTGTCTCAAGCCCTTATAAAAGAAGGTTCTCCAGTTCCCAACCTGGATATTGAAAGAGCGATTAAACGAAAAGAGTTGTTTGAGAAGGATCCAGACAAGCACACTTATAGCGAGGAGACAGAAAATGGCTAAGACAAGCGATGCACTGAAAATTCTTGAAACATTGAGTAAAAAAGATGAAGAACTTCAAGATATGGTGCGAGAAGCATCGTTGAATGCACGAGTCGCGCAGATTATCTATGACGCGAGAACCCAGGCAGGTCTAACCCAGCAACAGCTTGCAAATTTAATTGGGACGAAACAGTCGGTTATTGCGCGTTTGGAAGATGCAGATTATGAAGGCCATTCATTGTCCATGCTTCAGCGGATAGCCCAAGCCCTGAACCAACGGGTTGAAATTCAGCTTATGCCGAGTGGATCTTGAAGGCTGGGCTATCGGAGCAGGAGCAGTCCTCTGTTGAGATTTGGTTAGGCTGATCGCCGTGCCGTCGCCATAATTGACGAAGTTTTTCCCGAGATGCTACATCGTCCCCGTTGCCGAACCGGAGGCCAGTCTCGCCCTTATATAGACCATTGGAGAGGACCATTGAACGGTTTGGCGGCAGAGAAACTGAGTGATCAATGCTCGCACTCGTTCTACCTCCTTGGGGGTGAGCATGTCCCGTAGGCGATCGCCATAAGAACATCGCTCAACCCCAGGTTCAAACCATCGCGCTATCAACTGAGGCGTCACATAAAGCGCACGAACCAACGGCTCAACGTCAAGGCTGACCGTAAACCCTGCCCTCTCGAAAGCGGCTGACAAAGTACTGACATCCCAATTGAGCAGCGGATCGCCCACCTTTGGGTCATAAATCCGTTCTTCCGCTTGACGCCAACGCTTCATGAGTTTAGTCTCAACATCCTTGTCGGACAGTAGTCCATACAAGCGCTGGCCTTGTTGAGGAATCACATCCGCCAACAAAACTTGTCCCAAGGGATGTAACCGTGGCCTGAGTTGAACCGCTAGCGTTGTCTTGTCGGCAACGCGGAGGAAGCAATTGCGTCCGATGATCCAGTCGAACTGAACCTTTGGAGCCTGGGCTTGCAACAGATCGGTCAATTGGGTCAGATCTCCCTGTAACACCAGCGGTCGTTGCAAATCGGGCAAGGCTTGAGTTTGTTCCTGCAACGCGATCGCATCTGTAGCGGTCGTGGCAAAAGCATAGACCCCACCTTCTGGAACCCGTCGTAGGACTTCCCAAGTCAACAGACCATTTCCCGCATTCAGGTCAAGGACCAGATGGTGCCTTTGGATATCGGCGTTAGCAAACAACCGTTCCCGAATCTGCGCCAACTGTTCGCCCGCCTGATTCAGGGTGCGTTGCAGCCAGCGCTCTTGGGCCGAATCGAGAGGGCCGTAGCTCAATAGCTCATGGGATGCGGTTTGTTCAAAAACGGCGGCTAGTTGGGCTTCGCGCCGTCGCACCAGTTGGAGTCGCAATTGTCCTTCATACCCCAGGGTAAACGCATCTAAATTTTTGTAAAATCTACTTAACAAAAAGGTCAACATCAAGAATGTGTACCTTGGGTCTGATGCTAATTCTAAAAGGAGTACCCTAGAATGGGTCAAAAAAACTAGGAACCTGGAATAAAAATGGTGAAAGGTTTTGGTACACCCGTTTTAAGACCCGTTGAACAGCGGGAAGCAAACATTCTCCAACGTAGTGTCCTCAAGCATTTTCAACAGATTCAAGACCCACGCGTAGATCGTACGAAACACCACGGCTTGGTCGAAATTATAACCATAGCCTTGTTTGCCGTCCTTTCAGGAGCGGATACCTTTGTCGCGATTGAAACCTATGGCAAAGCCAAACAAGCTTGGTTGGAGCGGTTTCTGGAATTGCCTTATGGTATACCCTCCCACGATACCTTTGCACGTGTGTTCGCAGCGCTTGACCCAAGAGAGTTTCAGGATGGATTTCTGGCATGGGTAAGCACCATTACTGAGAAGTTAGGGATTGAACTGATTCATCTGGATGGCAAAACCAGTAGAGGCTCCTATGACCGAGCCAATCAACTCAAAGCCCTTCATACGGTCAGTGCCTGGAGTAGTGAACATGGGTTAGTCTTAGGCCAACAAAAGGTAAACAGCAAATCGAATGAAATAAAAGCGGTCCCCCTGCTATTAAAGTTACTCAATCTCAAAGGAGCGGTGATCACCCTTGATGCGATGGGGACTCAAATTGAGATTGCTCAACAGATCAAACAAGGGGGTGGGGATTACGTCTTGGCGCTTAAAGGCAATCAGGGGAATCTCCGCAAGGGGATTTCGGATTGGTTTACCCTCAACCAATCCCAGGGCTTTCAAGCGGTTGAGTATAGTTACACTGAGTCGAAAGAATCATCTCACTATCGTCTAGAAACCCGCCAGGTTTGGGCCGTCAACATCAACCAATTACCTCCATTACATCGCCAAGAACAGTGGATAGGCTTAACGACCGTGATCATGGTCAAGAGTATCCGAGAGTTATGGAATAAGACCACCACGGAAGTCCGATTTTATATCAGTTCTCTGGAGCCAAATGCAGCACTGCACAATCGAGTCATTCGCTCTCACTGGAGCGTTGAAAATTCACTCCATTGGGTGTTGGATGTCACTTTTAATGAAGATGCTAGCCGGGTCCGTACCGGCTATGGGCCTGAAAATTTGGGTCTACTACGCCGTCTGAGCGTTAATTTACTCAGGCGCGAACCCTCTAAACAAAGTCTGAACATGAAGCGGTATAAGGCAGGTCTTGATAATGAGTTCTTGTTGAAGATTATTGAAGCCAGCGTTGCACCCTCTTGAGAATGGGGTTAAGACCGCATCGTTAGTATTTTCTCAAGGAGGTCAATAATCGCAAAAACTTATTTCTCTCTACTTGATGTCTAACTGGAGTTTTAAACACTCTAGGATCTAGTCATGTGCTTGACTTTTAGAGGGTTATCTGACAATTCAGATACTCGATTTAGGTGCGTTTACCCTGGGATGTTCTTTAATCTTATAGGGTTCGCGATTCAACGGAGGCAAATTCAGGTGTGCTGTCCGTTGACAGCGAACCCAAAAAATCTAACGTCGAGTCGAGCTTCGAGAGTTGCGGCAAAATCTCGGTAATAAAGATCTCGGAAGCCTTGGACCGATACCGATTCGGATTTAGGATTAAATACAGGGTGCGCTTAATCGTGACATTCTCGATATAAACCCGTTTGAGTGCCCCGAGTTTTAATTCTTTTTCGATCGCAGAAATAGAGATAAATGCAGCACCCAAACCAGACTGCACGGCGTTTTTAATGGCTTCGATGGAATTGAGTTCCATTTCAATCTTTAAAAGACGCGGATCAATATTCCCGCGCACTAAGATTTGATCAATCACCTTTCGGATCGTCGATTGTGCATCTAGGGCAATAAATTCAAGTTTATAGAGGTCTTCGCGCTGGACAACCTCTTTTTGGGCAAGGGGATGAAAGATTGGTAATACTAGCGCCAATTCGTCTTCGGCATAGGGTTCAATTTCCAGGGTCGATTGCAGTTCTAAGGGCACTTCACCGCCAATAATGGCCAGATCGACTTGACCATTCACGACACTCCAACAGGTGCGGCGGGTGGAATGTACATGGAGTTGAACAGCCACTTCAGGATAGGTTTGCCGAAAAAAGCCAATCAATTTCGGCATCAAATAGGTCCCTGTGGTTTGGCTCGCCCCAATAATCAACGTACCGCCCTGCAAATTTTGCAGATCTTCGATCGCCCGACAGGTTTCTTGACAGAGGGCCAAAATGCGATCGCCATAACTCAGCAACAAATGACCGGCTTCCGTCAACTGCGCTCGACGTCCTCCCCGATCAAACAAGGGAACATCGAGTTGTCGCTCCAGGTTTTGCACTTGTAAACTGACGGCGGGTTGCGACACATATAAACTATCCGCCGCTCGCTTAAAACTCCCTTCAGCAGCGATCGCCTTTAGAATTCTGAGTTGATCTAGGGTAAAGGGCAGGTCAGTCATAGATTAGACCTAAAGATGATTCGGCTGAACGCTCGCGTCAAAGCTTCAAGCCCCTATTCTGAGGGGTTTTGATGGACGAAGTGGTTGCAATGCCAGTTTACCGCGAACCATGTCATCCCTCTCATCACCGGGCCAAGAAACCTGATTCCGGCGCTAGGTTTGCCGAAACCGGAGACTCCAATCCAGCCAAGGGGCTTGGGTAATTGGGGCACTGGTGGAGATGTAATCAACCCCGCACAGGGCCACGGAACGGATATTTTCCAGGGTAATATTGCCCGAAGCTTCAATTTGGATGCGATCGCTGTGTTGGCGAATCAATGCGACAGCGGCCTGCATGTGCGCCAGGGACATATTGTCCAACATGATGATATCTGCGCCATGGGACACGGCCTCTGCCACCTGCTCCAGGGACTCGGTTTCCACCTCAATGGCCATGGGAAACGGGATTGACTGTCGCACCAGGGTCATGGCTGCCCCAATCCCCCTCGCTGCCACAATATGATTGTCCTTGATCATCGCCATATCATCCAGGCCAAAGCGGTGATTGCAAGCACCGCCCACGCGGGTTGCATATTTCTCCAAAAGTCGCAGCCCCGGTGTGGTTTTGCGGGTGTCAGCCAGTTGCGCGGGCAAATCGGCGATCGCGTCAGCATATTGTCGGGTCAAGGTGGCAATGCCACTGAGGCGCATGACTAAATTCAGAGCCACCCGTTCTCCCATTAACAGCACGTTCAAGGGGCCATGCAGTTGCGCCACAGTTGTGCCTGCAGCAACCACCTCACCGTCCTGCACCGAAGTCTTCATTTCCACTTGCGGGTCCAAGAGTTGAAAGACCCGATGGGCCAAGGACAATCCGGCCATCACCCCCGACTGTTTCAACCGGAACTCGGCCATCCCAACCCTGGAGGCGTCTGCCAGAATCGACTCTGTGGCGCGATCGCCGCGACCGATGTCTTCCAACAGCCACTGCCGAATGAACGGATCTAAAACCAATGCAGGGGGTAACCCAGGCGAAACGCCCACAACAGACCTCATGTGCCATCGATAGAATGCAATCCAATCATACCGATAGCAAGACAGCTTGCCGTAGAATAGTTAGGCTGAAGTTAAAACGGAGAGAGTGGGATTCGAACCCACGGTAAGTTGCCCTACACAGCATTTCCAGTGCTGCGCCTTCAACCGCTCGGCCATCTCTCCAGACGACAAGTTTTATAAACTTGCACAGGATAAATATACTAACAGAATCTGAGTCCCAAGAAAACTGTTGCGCTAAAAGCAGAAGACCATGGTTCCATCCTTCCAGGTTTGTGTGCGCGATCGCCGCACGGATACCGAATATACTGTCGAAGTGCCTGCCAATCGTTACATTCTAGAAAGTGCTGAGGAACAAGCCGTCAACTTGCCCTTTTCCTGTCGAAATGGGGCTTGCACGGCCTGTGCCGTCCGCGTTTTGAGTGGCGATCTGGATCAACCAGAGGCCATGGGTCTATCGCCCCATTTGCAACGTCAAGGCTATGCGCTGCTGTGCGTCAGCTATCCGAGGTCAGACCTGCGGGTCGAAACCCAAGACGAAGACGAAGTGTACGAGCTGCAATTCGGACGCTATTTCGGTCAAGGCAAAATCCGTCGCGGCCTGCCCCTAGAAGAAGATTAACCCCATGATGTCCCCAGAACCTTCGTTATCGCTCTACTTAGACATTGCCACTGAAGCAGCCTTGGCTGCGGGTGCGATCTTGCAAACTTTTTGGGGCAAGCTAACATCAGTCCAAGAAAAAGGCCGTTCCGGCGATCTGGTCACGGAAGCTGATGCCGCAGCAGAAGCCGCCGTGTTACAGATTCTCCAGCGTCATTTCCCGGATCATCGTATCTTAGCCGAGGAATCCGGGGCACAAGGGAATCCCGAGAGTCGATTTTTATGGGCTGTCGATCCCTTGGACGGTACGACCAACTACGCTCACCAATACCCCTTTTCGGCCACATCGATTGCCTTATTGATCGATGGCATTCCCCACGTTGGGGTCATCTTTGACCCGTTCCACCAGGAACTCTTTCGGGCAGCCAAAGGCTTAGGGGCAACGCGCAACCGTCAACCCATCGCGGTTTCCCAGACCCATGAACTCTCCAAAAGTTTGCTGGTGACTGGGTTTGCCTATGATCGTCGCGAAACAACGGATAATAATTATGCCGAGTTTTGCCATCTCACCCACCTCACCCAAGGGGTAAGGCGGGCTGGGGCAGCATCCATCGATCTCGCCTATGTGGCCTGCGGTCGCCTAGATGGGTATTGGGAGCGAGGTCTCTCCCCTTGGGATATTGCAGCGGGGGTGGTGTTAGTTGAAGAAGCAGGGGGAAAAGTCACCGCCTATGATCAAGGACCGCTGGATTTGTCGTCCGGTCGGATTCTGGCAACCAACGGACAAATTCATGGCGCATTAAGTGCCCAATTGCTGACCGTGAAGCCCCTAGGGCTACCGCTGACCACAACCGCCTTGGTTTAGCGAACTTTCAGCAATTTACAGGCAGGACCCATTAGACTAACACTATATAAAGAGTGCCTTCAGATCGCATCATGAGCCAAATGACTTTGCAACTCAAACAGGGATTGGCCGTATTTGGTTATTCGGACCATTACGCCATCCTGGGATTAGAGGTTGATGCGTCAGCCGCAGCCATTCGCAAGCGGTATGTTCAACTGGCTCGCCTGTTGCATCCCGATAGTTGTGCCAAAAGCGAGAATAAAGAGCAGGCCAGCCAAATTCTCTCAAAACTGGTGAATCCGACCTATCAAATTTTATCCCAAGAGAAAGAGCGCACGGACTACAATACGCTGCTGCGGTTGGTGGGGCAGCGAGCTGTCCTGGAAGTGAAACCAGACAAGTTGCAATCTCAGTTGGCCCGTGAACTGTTTAAGGCACCGGAGTTCGAGGTATTTTACCATGACGCTTTACAAGATTTAGCGCAGCGGCAGTATCTCCAACTGGATCGCTCCGTAACGTTTATTGAACAGTTGAGCGAGTTAAACCTGGTCTATCTTCTGCGTCGCGAAACCCAAAAAACACAACAAGCCAGTAAGGTCAGCTTTGCCGAACCCGAAAAGCCGGTACCAGCGCCCCCTGCAAGCAATCCTGAAGTGGCCGTGACCGTCAATGCCAAGGAACCCGTTGAGAAAACAACAGCCTCTGGGTCTGACGACTTTGTTAAACAATATATTCGACGAGCGGAAGAGTTCATTGCCAAGAACCTTTACCCCTCGGCCATGCAAGAAATACGGGACGCGCTGAGACTCAATCCGCAAAGCAGTCGCTGTAACAGTTTGATGGGGATTGTGTATCTCAAGCAAAAACAGCCTAAAATGGCCAAGGAATACCTGGCGAAAGCGCTCAAGTTTGACCCGAACAACGCTGAAGCGAAGCAGGGTATGGCTGAGGTGCAAAAGCAAGAAGCTCAAGCTGCAAAAGCAGCGCCAGCTAGTGCAAAGCCACCTCAAGGCACGGTTAAACCGACCGAGCGTCGCGGGTTATTTGGTCTGTTTGGCAGCAAAAAATAAGCATTCATGATACATCAAACCCCCAGCGGTGCCAGGGATTTATTGCCCCTTGATGTGGCCCAGAAGCGTTGGATTGAGCATCAACTGCAAGATACCTTTCATCGTTGGAGCTATCACCGGATTATTACGCCGACCCTAGAGCGTTTGGACACGCTTCAGGCGGGGGGAGCGGTTCAATCCGAGACGGTTCTGCAAGTGTGGGATGCCGAGGAGGGGTTCTTGGGGTTAAGACCCGAGTTAACTGCCTCCATCGCCCGAGCGGCGGTGACCCGCATGGCAGGGGCAACCTATCCCCAACGGCTCTATTACATTGCTAATATTTTTCGGCGGCAACTGGGGGAACAGACCCGAGGGCAGCATGAGTTTTATCAGGCTGGGATTGAATTATTGGGGGCGGGCGGAGCGTTGGCCGATGCGGAAGTCCTCGGATTACTGGCCGATGGCTTAGCACAGGTGGGTTTAGCGTCCTGGCATTTGGTGCTAGGGGATGCCGGATTGACCCGATCGCTCCTGTGGGATTTCCCCAAACCTTTGCGTGGCAAGGTGCGTGAAGCGATCGCCCAGTTGGATCGGGTGGCCCTAGATACCTTGCCCCTAGACGGCGACCTGCGATCGCGGGCGTTACGCTTGATGGATTTGCGAGGGGAGCCGTCTGAGGTGCTCCAACAGGTGAGCCAGTGGACCTTAGATGACACCCAACGGGCGGCGGTGCAACATTTGAAGTCGGTGGTGGATCTCCTAGATGGACATCCTTCGGTGATTTTGGATTTAAGTTTTATCCAGACTTTCGACTACTACACCGGACTTATTTTTGTGGTGGTGGGGAGCACCCAGGGCAGCCAACGGGTTTTAGGCCAAGGCGGGCGTTACGATCAACTGCTGGGACTCTATCACCCCGAAGGTCAGATGATTCCTGGTATGGGTTTTTCCTTAAATGTGCAGGATCTGCAACAGGTGTTGCTGCCGACGGGGGTGTTGCCTGACTCCATTCCCGTCAGCGACTGGTTGGTGGTGGCCGATGGACCTCAATCAGTAGCCGCCGCGTTTCGTCATGCTCAGACGTTGCGATCGCAGTCCGTGCCATCCGTGCGGGTTGAGGTTGAGTTGGAAATGCGATCGCCCGATGCAACCCGTGCCTATGCCCAAAGCCGCAGTATTGAGCAGATTGCTTGGGTGAATGGGGCAGGCTCTGTCACAATTGAAACGGTTTCTCCTTCTTGATAACGGCGGTCCCATGTTAACGGTTGCCCTCCCCAAAGGCGCTTTGCTTAAAGATAGTATCCGCCTGTTTCAGGCTGCGGGTTTGGACTTTAGCGCATTTCTCGATGCGGCTAATCGTCAACTGCAAATTCCCGATCCCAAAGGGATTGCCCAGGCTCTGCTCGTGCGGGCACAGGATGTGCCTGTGTATGTAGAGTACGGT
>JBAVRC010000272.1:0-7566 GCA_049694615.1 Thermosynechococcaceae cyanobacterium
TAATCCAAGTGGACACTCATAGCCATGAAAAATGCACCGCATTTGACCCGCGATCGCCACTAAATCAACCCTCAACACAACACCGTGTAAATTCGCTGGGTTTCTAAATGGTCCAACGCCGATCGCGTTAAGTGGCTGAGATCGATCACCTGTCGATCCAGTTGAATTTGTAGCGTTTTAAGTGGATCTGTACCGGGAGAAACCAAAAACTCGAAACGCACCACCTGTTCCCAGACTTTCAGTTGCTCCAGCAGATAGGCGATCGCCTTGAGATAGGGATGTCCCGGATCCCGGTACCAATCCGGTGCCGCCACACTGGGTTGATCGAGACCCACATGCACCACCAACGCTGATCGCCCAAAAATTGCTGTTGCCACTGGACGCGCCTCCTCCTGAACCAACAGATGTTGCTTGTCAGCAAGCTGGCGGAAAGTTTCCAGGCGCTCGTAGGTTTCAGCCTCCGTCGCTTCATCCGTCCAGCAAATCCCCACCGTCAGCAGATAGGTTTGCAACAGCATGTGGCCCATTTTTTCCGCCTTGGTATTGAGATAAGCCGTGTTGTAAGGCGTCGCCTCAATCAACAACGGCACCCGATCTACCACATCCAGACCATACCCTTTTAGTCCAGCAATTTTACGTGGGTTGTTCGTAATTAGGCGAATATTGTGGACCCCCAAATCATTCAGAATTTGTGCCCCCACGCCATAGTTGCGTAAATCTGCCGGGAAGCCCAGTTTTTCATTGGCTTCCACTGTGTCAAACCCCTTATCCTGCAGGGTATAAGCCTTGAGCTTATTAATTAACCCAATCCCGCGTCCTTCCTGGCGCAGATAAACAACCACCCCTTCACCTACCGTCTCAATCATCTTCAGCGCCGCTTGCAGTTGCATCCGACAGTCGCAGCGCAACGATCCTAGGGCATCCCCCGTCAAACACTCCGAATGCACTCTCACCATGATCGGTCGATCGCTAAAGTCGGCAGGATTGCCTTTCACAATCGCCACATGGTCCGAACTGTCCAGGGTGTTGCGATAACCGTAAATTTGAAACGTGCCAAATTCCGTTGGCAGTTCGGCTACGGTCTCGCGATGGATAAACCGCTCATGCTGGAGCCGATAGCTAATGAGATCGGCAATGCTAATAATTTTGAGCTGGTGCGCTTGGGCATAGTCCCGCAACTGCGGCAATCGCGCCATCGACCCGTCCGGGTTTTGGATCTCGCAGATCACGCCTGCTGGATACAACCCCGCCATCCGCGCCAAATCCACCGCTGACTCCGTATGGCCAGCCCGTTTGAGGACACCGCCCTCGCGCGATCGCAGCGGGAAAATATGTCCTGGTCGTCGCAGATCCGCAGGCTGCGTGTTGGGATGAATCGCGACTTGAATCGTGCGGGCACGGTCTTCGGCTGAAATACCCGTCGAAACCCCCAAAGCGGGTGAGGCATCAATACTGACCGTAAACGCGGTTTGGTTGCGATCCGTGTTGTGGGTCACCATTAGGGGCAAGTCCAAGGCATCCAACCGTTCCCCCGTCATGGCCAGACAAATCAGCCCCCGCGCCTGCACCGCCATGAAATTAATCATGGGCGGGGTAGCAAACTGAGCTGCGCAAATGACATCGCCCTCATTTTCGCGGTTTTCATCATCTACCACCACCACCGCCCGACCGGACTGGATATCGGCGAGGGCAGATTCAATGGTGTCAAATTGGAACGTGGGTTCGACAACAGGCTGGGGACGATTCAAGGGACTTACCGTAACGTTTCTTAATGGATTCTTCTTCCATTCTAAGGCTTGAAATTTCAGGTGCCGTACTTGGAAGGCAGCGAATTGTGCAAATCCCGCAGATTTTGTCGTTTGGTACTACAATGCATCAGAGTTACGCCAAAAAAGCAAGGACTAAATGAATACGGGGTCTGCGGGACGGGTACCGGTTGCCATTGTGGGTGCATCTGGGTACGGCGGGGTTCAGTTGGTGCGGCTGTTGATGGATCACCCAGCGGTGGAGGTGGTTTATCTAGGCGGGGAAAGTAGTGCAGGGCAATCGTTTGCAGAGGTCTATCCCTATCTGGGACACAGAACCAAGCAGGTTATTGAACCCATTGATTTAGACGTGATCGCGCAACGGGCACAGGTTGTCTTTCTGGGGTTGCCCAATGGGTTAGCCGCACAAATGACCGGACCGTTGCTGGAAAAAGGCTGCAAGGTCTTGGATTTGTCCGCCGATTATCGGTTTACCGATCTGGCGACCTATGAGCACTGGTACGGAACCAGTCGGGGCGATCGCGACATCGCCGCACGGTCAGTCTATGGGCTCCCCGAACTCTATCGCACCCGTTTAGTCACCGCGCAGTTGGTAGGTTGTCCTGGCTGCTACCCCACCGCAAGCTTACTGGCCCTTGCCCCACTCCTCAAGCAAGGCTTTATCCGCACCGATAGCGTCATCATCGATGCCAAATCTGGGACATCCGGGGGCGGCAGACAGGGCAAGGTGAATCTGTTGCTGTCAGAGGCCGACAATTCCATTGGCGCTTATGGGGTGGCCCACCATCGCCATACCCCTGAAATCGAGCAGATCTGTCGGGAATTGTCGGGGCAAGACATGATGGTGCAGTTTACCCCCCATTTGGTCCCCATGCCACGGGGGATCTTGGCCACCGTCTATGCCAATTTACGGGATCCAGGGTTGGTGGGCGAAGATTTACTCACCATTTACGCCGCCTTTTACCGGGCCTCGCCTTGGGTAAAGGTCTTGCCGACAGGGGTTTTTCCGCAAACCAAATGGGCCTGCGGCACCAACCTGTGTTACATCGGCATTGAGGTGGATGAGCGCACGGGACGGGTGATTGTTTTGTCTGCGATCGACAACTTGATCAAAGGTCAGGCAGGTCAAGCTCTGCAATGTCTCAACCTGATGATGGGCTGGGAGGAAACCTTAGGATTGCCGAATTTGGCGTTTTATCCTTAAGAAACACGAATTTAACGTCCTTTCAACACCTGAGCAGCTGTTAGGCTCCATTATTTATGGGAGACATTCAAGGGCCGCTTGACGCATCACCGCAACGGACGGCTTTTCACCCACCCACTGTTCAAAAGCTGCTGCACCCTGCTGCACCAACATGTCTAGCCCATCCAAGACCCTGTACCCTTGTTCTTGAGCTAGTGTCAGAAGCTTTGTGGGTCTGGGTGTGTAAATCAGGTCGTAAACCAACGCCTGAGGGGGCAATTGGGCGATCGCCGCTGCACTGAGGGGAGAGTCTTCCACCTGGGGATGCATCCCAATCGGTGTGGTGTTCACCACCAGCCCCATCTGGGGCAAGAGATGAGGCAAATCTGTCCAGGAATGAATCTGAATTGCAATGGGAAGATCCATGTGGGACAGACTGTCTTGGAGTGCCATTAACTTAGTCCAGTCTCGCCCCACCACATGAATCGCAGCACATCCCAACTGCGTGCAAGCGGCAATCACGGCTCTTGCTGCCCCGCCACCCCCTAAAATACAGACATTCACGCTCTTCCAAGACCGATCAAGCACCCGTAAAGGCGCTAAAAACCCGTGAACATCAGTGTTGGTTCCGCACCAGATCCCTGCTCGTCGCCACACTGTATTCACCGCCCCCACCGCCTGTGCGAGGGGAGAAATCTCTGACAAAAAAGGCATAATGGCTTGCTTATGAGGAATGGTGACATTAAATCCCTGCCACCCCATCGCCGCCATACCCGCAAGGGCCACCCCTAAATCCGTTGGTTCAATCTTCAGGGGCACATAGATATAGTCTAGACTCGCAAGGCCAAGACAAGACGCACGATAAGCCAGTGCGGCATTATGCATCACTGGCGATAGAGAATGATGAATCGGACAACCTATGACGCCTAACAGCTTCGTGTTGCCCGTGATATGGGTCATAATACTTGCGATTGAACCGTTAATATCCAATGCTAAAACAGCGATCGCTTGAGGCTGGCAGCTTAAACCGCCTCGAAATCCTTTTCTCCTGTACGAATACGAACAATTCTATCGACTGGGGTCACAAAGATTTTACCGTCGCCGATTTCCCCAGTACGGGCTGCCTCGACGATTTTGTCAACCACCATATCAACCTGACCATCTTCAACCACAATTTCAAGTTTGAGCTTTTGTAAAAACTCGACGGTGTATTCGGACCCGCGATAGCGTTCTGTTTGGCCTTTCTGGCGACCGAAGCCTCGCACTTCCGAAACCGTCATGCCCACAACGCCTGCGTTGACCAGAGCGATTTTGACTTCGTCGAGCTTAAAGGGACGAATAATAGCCTCAACCTTCTTCAATGTCTTTCTCCAGCGCTAAAACAACACTTTATTATTTAGACACAACCTGTTCTATCACCGCTGATTGGGAGGGTCTTGTAGCATAATATACATTTCTAGGAAGGAATAGGCGAAACGGTGCCAAATTCAAAGGTCAATCCGGAGAATATCGCCCCGTAGCCTCCTTTGCCATCCTGAAACCTGAGGCGATCGCAGCCACTGTACGCTTCCAGCCAAAGCTTCGCTCAACCGGATCCTGCCTCTGTAAGGCATACTTGGCAAGAGGGATATTGTTGTATTCATTTTTATATTGAGATATATTCTCTTTTCGCTGGTGGGCAATATGCTGACGCAAGTCGAAAAGACCGAACCAGATCATTCCCCTCGCCTAAAAGAGATCCTAGGAGATGTTCTATCCTAGAGATGGGAAGGGAATCCTCCAAACAGTAGGACTTGATGTTGAAATATCCTAAGCTTGACAGGCTAAAGCTATGCACCCTTGTTCCTGGTTTGAACCTGAAATACCTTCAGTTCTGCAAGGAACACCAAAATCGGCGTATTCAACCCTTCAGTTGGGGTATGTATTCCATACTGCATCTTTAGCATGTACAATGGTGGAGACTCGCGAGCTTAAGCCTCCCCCTCGCTAAAATTGCTGAAAAAGCCTAGCATTTAAGTCTGCTAGTTCCATTCAACTTCGGTCTATCAATCCAAAAGGAGTTTTACGCTCAATTGGCTTGAAGGGTTTGTCCCACAGAGATTTTAATGAAAACAGATGCAAGATTGCTATAATGCAAATATGATGGTTTTGACTATCTCGCGACAGATAAAATACAGTAATGACGCATGCATTTAAAATAACTCACTAAATGAATATATATAAATGTTGGAATCTAGATCCTAAAAATCAATAACTGCAAAAAACTTTATTTAGGCTTCTTTAAATTCATAATTTCAATCATTTTAATTCACTCAGAGGCTGATGAATATCAATAACAACCAATTGAGGGCGCGTCTAATGCATCCTCTTGTTTCTATAATTTAGTGAAGACTGATTTAGGTCAAGACCCAATACCCCCTTGGCAAACTGCTTCTGTTGGCTATATTAGCCATTCATCGCTCTTTTTTGAGCGATTTGTTGAGATACGCTACATAACAAATAAACTCATTTAAATATTCATTTTTATAACAAGGAGGCTACTAGATTGACCCTGTCCTATCGCGTCGCAATTTTAGGAGCGACAGGTGCTGTTGGGGCTGAATTGCTCCAGCTTCTCGAAGAACGTAACTTTCCTTTATCTGATCTCAAGGTTTTAGCGTCTGAGCGATCTGCGGGACAGACGGTGTTGTTTCGCGGAAAACCCCTAACGGTTGAAGCGGTTTCAGCACAAGGGTTTAAGAACATCGATTTAGTGCTAGCCTCAGCTGGAGGTACGGTATCAAAACGTTGGGCCCCTGAGGCCGCCGCCTCTGGAGCGGTCGTGATTGACAACTCTAGCGCGTTTCGGATGGATCCATCTGTCCCCTTGGTGGTCCCAGAAGTCAACCCTGGGGCGATCGCCCAGCATCGAGGTATTATTGCCAATCCCAACTGCACCACCATTCTCATGGCGGTGGCCGTATGGCCCTTACACCAAGTGCAACCGATTCGTCGCATTGTGGCCGCGACCTATCAGTCCGCGAGCGGGGCGGGAGCAAGGGCCATGGAGGAATTAAAGGTTCAAGCCCAGGCGATTCTGAATGGGACAACGCCGCCGACGGATTGTTTTCCCTATCCGTTAGCCTTTAATTTGTTTCCCCATAATTCCGATTTGCAGGAGAATGGGTATTGCACCGAAGAAATGAAGATGGCTCAGGAAACCCGCAAAATTTTTGGGGTGCCGGATTTGCGCGTTACCGCAACTTGTGTGCGTGTTCCAGTGCTGCGGGCACATTCGGAAGCGATTAATCTTGAATTCTCAGAGCCATTTGCCGTAGAAACGGCCCGTGAAATTTTGCAAAAAGCCCCTGGGGTGAAGCTCGTTGAAGACTGGGACCGGAATTACTTCCCCATGCCGATGGAGGCCAGCGGTCAAGATCCGGTTTTTGTGGGTCGTATTCGTCAAGATATATCCCATCCCTGCGGGCTAGAGCTATGGCTCAGCGGCGATCAAATTCGTAAAGGCGCGGCACTGAATGCCATTCAAATTGCCGAGCTATTGGTTGAAAAAGGACTCCTCCGCGCTTCAACCGCTGCGATCGCACGGTAAGGTTTAGTTTCATATTGTTTAGAAAGCTCAGATCTGGAGATCGAATTCTGTGACGCGTTTTGGACGAATTGTCACTGCTATGGTTACCCCCTTTGATGGGGAAGGACAGGTCAATTTCGCGGTTGCGGAACAATTGGCCGATTATTTGGCAAACCACGGTTCGGATGCGTTAGTGGTGTGCGGGACCACGGGAGAATCCCCCACGTTAACCTGGGACGAGGAATATCAATTATTTCAGGTGGTTAAACAAGCGGTGTCCGGTCGGGCGAAAGTCATCGCAGGCACCGGATCTAATTCCACCCAGGAGGCCATTGAGGCCACTGGTAAAGCCGCTAGCCTGAATCTAGATGGTGCCCTCTTAGTGGTGCCCTATTACAATAAGCCCCCCCAGGAAGGACTCCACGACCATTTCAAGGCGATCGCACAGTCCGTCCCTGACTTTCCCATCATGCTCTATAACGTTCCAGGCCGAACCGGACAGAACTTGCTACCGGAAACTGTCGCCCGGTTGGCCGAGGTGCCCAATATTGTGGCCATTAAGGAAGCCAGTGGCAATTTGGATCAAACTAGTCAAGTCCGTCGCTTAACGCCTCCTGACTTCGACCTCTATTCCGGGGACGATTCTCTCACCCTACCCATGTTGGCTGTGGGGACCACTGGCGTTGTGAGTGTGGCCAGTCATCTCGTGGGCGATCGCCTCAAGCAAATGATATCGGCATTTTTTGCAGGCCATCCCCAGGAAGCCACCGATATACACCTTCAACTCCTGCCCCTTTTTAAGGCATTATTTTTGACCACCAACCCCATCCCCATTAAAGCCGCCCTGCGATTGCAAGGCTGGGCTGTAGGAAACACCCGATTGCCCTTGTCGGCCATCCCGCCGACCATCGAAGCCGAATTAAAAACGGTCCTGGCAGACCTTTCGCTGGTTTGAGTTTGCCTTCTCGCTAGGTTTCATAGCCTTGCTTTTCAGGTTTAGACCCTTCCTCCACAACCCTTGGCATCGGTTTTAGCCGAAGCGGTTTGAG
>JBAVRC010000273.1:0-5440 GCA_049694615.1 Thermosynechococcaceae cyanobacterium
GTTTAACCCCCATTTTGTGTGTGGGCGAAACCAAAGCCCAACGGGATGCTGGGGAAACCGAGTCCCATATTTTCACCCAACTGGAAGAGGGGCTGGCGGGAATCGATCAAAGCAATTTGATTGTGGCCTACGAACCCATCTGGGCAATCGGCACAGGGGACACCTGCGCGGCAGATGAGGCGAACCGGGTGATTGGTTTAATTCGATCTCGTTTACTCCATCCCCATGCCACGATTCAATACGGCGGGTCAGTAAAACCCGATAATATTGACGAACTGATGGCCCAACCCGAAATTGATGGAGCGTTAGTCGGAGGAGCCAGTTTGACCGGGGATAGTTTTGCCCGATTGATCAACTACCAAGTCTAAAACTCATCAGCCTCGGCCTCCTCCCAGTCGGGACCATCGACTCTGGGAGGAGGTATCACATGGGTCTCGGCGTCCTCCTGAACCTCCAGTCCGCCCAGATTGACCAGGGACCCATTGAAAAACTGAGCAAAGTTACGCGCTGCTTGGGAGAGCTCGTCATAGGTTTCCCAGGCAGGATTTGCCGTTAAGGGACTCCCTGTCTCTCCTGTTGGGGCGATCGCAGGTCGTGGATCAGTCCCATTGGGGATAGGGCGGGGGGCGATCGCAGGAGCCGATGTCTCAGATTGGGGTACCACGGGGGCTATGGCCGTAGGTGTCTTGGGAGCCTCTGGATTGGCGGACACTGCCCTAAACGAAACTGGAGGGGATTCTGAGGATGGCGGCAACTCAACGGGCGGAGGTGGACCGGGTGCAGATGTTGGGGCATCGGCAGCCATAATCGATAGACTCACACTAACCTTACGGTTGAACACCTTCAAAAAAGCAGCTTCCACATCTGGGATCTTGTTTTGGGCAATGCGAGCCAGCGATCCGTTGCGAATGCCAATTCTGGCTTCTCGACCTTGAAAGAAAAGCAACTGTCCATGCTGACTGAGTAAGGCTTGGGATGGACGGTTGAGATGGGTGAGCAGTTGTTGCCAGAGTTGCGCTAAGTCGAGATCCGTAGGCATGGCGCTGATGTCTGGTGCAGCGGGTTCAACCGGTTGGGGTTGCGCTGATTCGCTGGGCTGCAATCCAGGATCCTTGACCGCTAGTGGCTCGAGGGGTTGTGTCGAAACAGAGGGCATACTGCCATTGGCCGTTGCCCCGTTGGCCGGAGCAAGTTCTGCATCGGGAGATCGCAAGGCTTGGGGTGGTTGCGAATCCGTAGGGCGCACATCAGCGACCGGGGGTTGAACCGACGGCTGGGGTGGGGCGACTGGGAGGGGTGCCACCATGGCAGGGGTTGGCACTGGATCGGTTTTGCGCGGAATCAGGCCCAACAGGGAAACTTCCAGCCACAGGCGAGGTTGGGTGGTGTTTTTAATTTGCGCTTCGCTGGTGCGTAAATGGTGTTGCCCCGCCAGAATCGTATTGACCTCTAGAGTTTGGGCAAATTCGCAAAGTGCTGACCAGGTGAGTTCGGTCAACGCCGTCAAATCGCGACGGTTGGGGGCCGTCTTGGCAATCAGAAGATCCCGGTAAAAGCTAGCCAGGTTTTGCAGCACAATCAGGGGTTCTCGACCCCGATCCAATAACTGACGGGTACAGTCCAGGATGGTCTCGGGATGGGCCGCTGCGATCGCCCGACTCAGGGCCAATAAATCCTGTTCGGGAACCGTTCCGGCCAAGTCCCAAATGGACTCGACGGTAATTTCCCCGGCCAGCAGGCTGAGTTGGTCCAGTAAACTTTCGGCATCCCGTAACCCCCCTTGGGCCATCTGGGCCACCAGTTCAACCGCCCTGCGATCAATGGGAATCTGTTCGATTTCGGCAATTTTGGCCAGATGATCCGTCATGGCTTGGAGTGGAATGCGCCGAAAGTCGAACCGCTGACACCGAGAAATAATGGTAGGCAACACCCGTTGCGCGTCGGTGGTCGCCAAAATAAAGACAACCCGATCTGGCGGTTCTTCCAGGGTTTTGAGCAGCGCATTGAAAGCCGCTGTACTGAGCATGTGGACTTCGTCCAGGCAATAGATCTTGTAGCGACACTGCACCGGGGCAAATTGGGCGCGTTCGATTAAATCGCGGATGTTGTCAACCCCGGTATTGCTAGCAGCATCAATTTCAATCACATCCAGCGCATTGCCGAGGGTAATGGCCTGACACACCTCGCAGACCCCACAAGGGGTGGGAGTAGGGACGGGTTGGGCAATACAGTTGAGAGATTTGGCTAAAATGCGGGCGCTAGAGGTTTTTCCGGTGCCGCGCGGTCCCGTAAATAAGTAAGCTGGCGCAATCCGCTGCAACCGAATCGCACTGCTGAGGGTAGTGGCGATCGCATCTTGGCCCACCAAATCAGCAAAGATTTGCGGTCGATATTTATGGTGTAGGGGTTCGTAGCTCGCCACGCATTTGCCGCCCAGTAAGAAAATTAACGATGCGTTAGATCCCAGCGCGAGGTTGTCGGATGGGCAAACAGACGGTAAAGCAACTGCCCTGACCAAGCTGGGACTTCACCGTAATCGATCCGCCATGGGCTTCCGCAATATAGCGCGATAAATACAGCCCCAGACCGTGGCCAGACCGATGCGGTCGTCCGGCATGGAAGGGTTCAAACAAATTCGGGCGCTGTTGCTCTGAAATACCCATTCCCGTATCTTCCACTTTAAACAAGACCAATTGCGACGGTTCGGTGGTCTCTGCACGTTGGGTCTGGGCTAAGGTCACTGTAATCGTACCTTGCTCGGTGTACTGGATCGAATTGCCAATGAGATTGGTCATCACCCGACGCAATTCGAGGCGATCGCCTTCAATGACCGGGAGATTGTCTGCCATACATTGGCGGAGCGCTAAACCCTTTTCCTGGACTAAGGGCATTAATTCTGCGACCACTTCGTTGAGCAAGGGTTCCAAATGCACCGATCCGAATTGCAATACACGGGCACCGGCCTCAAAGCGATAGACCTGCAAAAGCTTATTAACCAGTTCCAAAAGGTTAGAGTTGCTCCGGGCTAATAAATCCAGCGCTTGGTGCATGTCTGGTGCAACCGAACCGAGTGTTTCGTCTAAAATCAGCTTCAACATGCGATCTGTGGCAACCAGGGGCGTCCGTAAATCGTGGGTCAGCCTGTGGACAAAATCTTCCCGTTGCTGGGCAATGCGATCGCGTTCAGAGATAGATTGTTTCAATCGTAATAAACACCGAACCCTTGCCAGTAGCTCGTTCACATCAAACGGTTTGCGAATAAAGTCATCGGCCCCTGCATCGAGTCCTTGAACAATGCTGGACTGATCGTAAGCCGTCATAAGCAAGATAGGAATAAACGGCACCTCCTCCATCTTGCGAATCTGGTGCGTGACGGCGTACCCGTCTAGGTCTGGCATCATGATATCCAGCAAAATGAGGTCCGGTGGGTTCTGAACGATCTTTTGGAGGGCACGCTCTCCACTATTCGCCACTTCAATGGCGTAGCCTTCTATTTCCAAGAGGCGTCGCATTAATAAAATGTTGTCGGGGACATCGTCCACCACGAGCAGTCGATAGGTAGAGGAAACGACACCGGAACTGGAATACCGCATGGGACAGGCTAGGTCAACGACGCTTTTGCATTTCGCTGCATCATATCGTGTCGAATGCGCCGAAGGGCAGAGGCGCGAAAGCGATGGTCCCAATCAGACGGGGCCAGTTGTGCAAGGTCGGACAGGTCTGGATCCCGGTTCCAAGGGTAGGGTTGGAAATCAGGGATGTCGGTTTCTTGGGCAAATCGCTCATTCCAGGGGCACACATCCTGGCAAATATCGCACCCGGCGACCCATCCGTCCAACTGCTCGGCGATCGCCTCTGGCAATTCGGCAGCGCGATTTTCAATGGTGTGATAGGCAATACAACGGTTGGCATCTACCACATAGGGCTGGGCGATCGCCTGAGTGGGACATGCATCGATACATCGTGTGCAGGTCCCGCAATGGTCGGTATGGGGTGAGTCGGGGGTCAGGTCTAAATTGGTGAGAATTTCGCCTAAAAAGACCCAAGATCCGTACTCGCGGGTGATAAGGGTGCTATGTTTGCCAATCCACCCCAATCCAGCTTGTTGGGCTAGGGCTTTCTCTGGAATCGGCCCTGTATCGACATAGCAACGGGTTTGAACGGTCTCGTCCTGGGCCTCAAGCCAGGTTCTCAGGGCTTTCAGACGTCGTTGTAAAACCTTATGATAATCTCGCCCCCAGCCATAGCGGGAGATTTTGGCCTTGCCCACCGCATCTGAATGGATATGAGGCGTGTAGTAATTGATCGCGACGGCAATCACAGCGCGCGCGTTTGGCATGACTTGCTGGATGGCTTGCCGTCGGGGATCTGCCATCCAGCTCATATCGGCCTGATAGCCCTGACCAAGCCATTCCTGAAGCTTTTGGGCAGCCAAGGCGAATGGATGGGAAGCATCTGAAGCGGTGTGGGGAACAGCCGCAATCCCCACTTTATGGAATCCCAACTCCAGGGCTTTTGCTTTAATAGCGTCTGCATCCAAGGGCATCCGGAACTCCCAAACCATTGCCAAATTATCCAAACGAGGTCCATTTACAACGCTTTGGGTGGATTAGGTGGGCACCAAAATAGATTTTGACTGGAAACCCCCAAATCGGCCAGAATATCGCGCATCTTAGCCGTGCAATCCATCCAGTAGCCCGAATCCGCATACATGCGATCGGGATTGAATTCCACATTGTAATGTAAGACATTGGCCAACCCCGCAAAGTCTTCCGTGGGTTGCTCCGAAAAAATCAGCAAGGAGAACGGCTTACCCTGCCGTTTCATCGCCAACTTTTCCAGCAAATCTTCCACATTGCCCCGTGTGACATAGGCCGTGCGCACAAACAAGACCTTATCGGCCTGTTGCACGGTGTAGCAAAATCGCTCAGCACGAGCCGAATAACGAACCCGCATCCGTTCATAAACCGGGCGCATATCGTTCAGCGGGTCATCGGTATCTTCAACTTCATGGCCAAAGGAAAGCCCCAACCACTTGCCGTGGTAAAGCCGTTTTTCATCTGGTTTATAGTGCTGCAACCATTCAGGATTCCACATATCCTGAAACCCCGAGGCCACAATATCGGCCACATCGGCGGGATTGGTGGTTCGGGTTAAATCGAAAGGAAAGGCGGGTCCGTCGTACTCCATTTTGTACAGCAACATCCGTAAGGCACAGCGATCGCCCAGGGACAGAATCGCCACCCGCTCCACCGCCGATAACGGGCATTGGTATTCCAACACCATGGCAGACTTGGGGGGTGCCTTTACCCGACTTTCCAACCCATTGTTACCCATCATCAGCGTACGGAACGGAATATCGGGATGGGAGGGGTCCGTATAGACTCCGGGCGGCATTGCCTTGAGGGCAGCACTCACCTCTTTCCACATGGGTTGAATG
>JBAVRC010000274.1:0-1563 GCA_049694615.1 Thermosynechococcaceae cyanobacterium
CGGCGAAGACGTTAGCCCGTATTGTTAGGTCTTTGTGTTGAACTGATTTTAGGGCTAGATTTTAGTTCTGAGCCGATGTGCATCATTTCTCTGCTCAGAGTGATTAAAGAGAAATGTATGAAGGTGAAGATAAATACTCTACCCATTTTTAATCCACAAATCATAAACTGAAATTAAAATTTCTACCACAATTAGTGCGACAATATACCATTCTACCCGATGGCTACTATCATGCTGCATAAGTTTTAATGCTGTTTCTGCTGTACGAGACACCAACGAAAGCTTGCGTTCTAATGCCAGCAGCCGCTCCCGGAGTTCATATTCATCTTCTAGCCGTAAATAAAGTCGCTCTAAGTCAGGTCGCTCCCACAGTGGATCTGGTTTTTCACCCACTTCTACAATACCTACCATCTTGTGCTGAATCAGCAAAGTACCGCCGATTTGGCGCAGAAGCTCCTGATCTTTGGGGCGACGCACCCCTTGGTTTTGGATAGCATCCGCAAATGGACGAATACGCTCAAACAAGCTAGCAATTTGATTTTCGTAGTATTCAAGGATGACACTTTTTGCGAAAATATCAGCTACCACCTGAAGACGCTCAAAACCGCGATCACGCAGCCAAATAACATTTCGTTCGAGGCGCTCTTTAGTGTCCACTTCAAAGGCCAATTCAATTTGCTCTGAAACAATTGTTTGGGCTGGTTCCGAGATGTACGGTCTCAGTCTCTCCAAAAAGCTTTCTTCTTCAATCGCAGTAAGGTTAAAAAATACCGCAACTCCATAGCGGAATAGCACCGCGCAGCCATCACTCCCAGCACGAATAACTAAAGGGTTGGTGGCAAGGTGAGCAGCGGTTTCCAAGGTTTTTAAGTTTAATCGTTCACCCACAAATCGAGAGTGAATTGTAATTGGAACATTATCGATTACTGATGAAAACATATAGCGATGATTGTGATGTACCTCATTTGTTTCGGAACCGTTATAGTTCTTGGTTTGAGCTTTATTTCAAAATGGATTGAACAAAGGCAGACGAGCCTTTCAGAGTTGTTGAACAATAAAACCGTTTGTATCACCGATTGGCACCGAAAGCTTATTTTAGTCGTTGGTCCAACCGCGTATACCGTTCTCTATCCCTAATCTGCCGCACCGCCAAGCCGATCGCCTTCTGTGACCCAACCACGATCGCCAGCTTCTTGGCACGGGTTAACCCCGTGTACAGTAGGTTTCGACTCAGCATCATGTAGTGCTGCATAAACATCGGCAGAATCACCACCGGATATTCGCTGCCTTGCGATTTATGAATTGTCACTGCCCAAGCCAAGGCAATCTCATTCAAGTCGGCTAGATCGTAGGTCACACTGCGATTCTCGTATCGAACCGTCGTATCCTGCTCCTCCAGGTCAATGGCTTCAATCACCCCCAGATCCCCGTTAAATACCTCGCGGTTATAGTCGTTGACTAACTGGATCACGCGATCGCCCTCCCGCAAGATCGACCCACCCCGCACCAGTTCATTCTTGCTGGGATCTGGCGGATTGATGAGTTCCTGCAAGACTTTGTTCA
>JBAVRC010000275.1:0-5322 GCA_049694615.1 Thermosynechococcaceae cyanobacterium
CAGCAACACATTTAGGGGCTTTCGATGCAAAATGGCTTCAGTCGGCAGAGGTTTTCTCGGTTGAAGCCGGACAACTGATTGGCTTAAGTTTAGCCTAATGATTGGCAAACGCTGGTAAACGCATTAATCAATGAAACGTGATTAGTCTTGGTACAGTTCAAGGGTCGCGTCAATAAAATCCTGCCAGATTTTATTCGGTTGCCAAATTGACTCAAGGTAACGTCGGGCTGTCTCATCAGAATAGCCCTTGCGGAGACGATGGTAGAGATACATCAGCGCCGAAACCCGCATATTTTTGGCACAATGCACCCATACCTTGCGATCGCCATTGGCATCTAAACAGTCGGCTAAGGTTTCAAAGTCGCTGAGAATTGGGTGTTCCCAGTCAACCGGGATGCCGATATAGTCCATGCCGAGTGCCTGGGCGATCGCCGCTTCGTCGGGGTTCCAGTTGCTAGAAGCAGGCGTAGCAAGGTTAATGATCAAGCGATAACCTGCCGCCTGAATGGCTGAAAACTGGGGGCCAGTCGGTTGTCCAGATGTGGCGATCGTTGCCGAAATGGGTAGAAAGGCTTCGATGTCGGAGAGGGAAGAGATCATAGCAGCACGTCTTACGGTCGTAGGATCGAGGGGATCGTCACTACACAATTATCCCAAACTAGGAGTGCTGTAGCGCCATAACCGATCCGCCAGGTGATCCAGACTGCCTCTGCTGAAGGATTTTAATGCGATTCGGCCAAAGCCGCTGTCCGACCGAGGACTTGATTGACCTTTTGGATCAATTCCGCCGTTGCAAATCCTTTGTTTAAGTAGTCATTTGCCCCCAACCGACGGGCCTCTTTGCCCCAATCCTCCGACAGTCGAGAAGACACCACCAAAATCGGCATGTTCATCCCCGCTTGGCGACAGCGATCAATGAGGGTAAATCCATCCATGTTTGGCATTTCTACGTCTGTAATCAGAACATCCGGCAAGGGATGAGTGCTTAGCCAGTTCCAGGCTTCCAAACCATCCGTACAGGTTTGAGTTGAATAGCCGTAGGCAACCAGGCTACCTTGCAGTCGGCGGCGCATGAGTGCCGCATCATCGACAATCAAGATAGTTGTTGCGGGCGCTGCCTCCATTTGTGGGGCGGAGGATGCGACAGTCCCGTCTGGCGAAGGGGTCGGACTAGCCTGAAGCGAATCGAGCAGGGCAAGCGGGTCGAGGACGGTCAGGAGGCCGCCATCCGGTTGTAAACTCACCCCTAACAGCCCCACGGGTGGAACCAACGGTTTGGGCAGTGGGCTGATGAGCAGTTCTTGTTGTCCGATCAGATCGTCTGCAATGAACCAAATTCCAGCGTCGCCGTCAGTCGATAGCCCATCGTCGTTTTGAGTTCGGGTGCGGATGCCGATTGCAGTATCTGGCAACACACGGGTCGTCTCTGTGGGTAATTGCCAGGGGGACCAGTAATGCCTCAGATCGAAACCGGTCTTAACACGGCCAGCCGTTTCGATGGTCCAGTTACATTGGGCATGGTTGGTTGTTGCCCATTTTGCCTCAACCGTGCTTAAAAGCGTGGTCTCTAGAATTTCCTCAGCAGGAATAGCAAGGGTGCGATCGCCAACCTGAAATAAGACGCAAGGAACGAGAAGTTGCGGTGCCGGCAGTTCAAGGGTAAAGGTTGTTCCCTGTCCCATTTTCGTCGCGAGCTTGAGCTTGCCGCCCAATCGTGCGATCTGACTGGCCACGACATCCATCCCAACGCCTCGTCCTGAAACTTCGCTGATGGTTGTCCGGGAGCTGAAGCCCGGTTGGCAAAGCACCGCCAGTAGTTGTTCCGGCGTATGGGTTTGGGTTAGCGGAAACCCTTTTGCCAGTGCGCGTTGGCGAATGGCCTCTGCATCAATGCCACCGCCATCATCCTGTAGGGTAAGTCGGTAGCGGTTCCCCAGGCGGGTTAGGGAGAGCGTCAGGGTGCCCTGCATGGGCTTACCCGCTGCCAGCCTTGCTTCAAGGGGTTCCAGACCATGATCGTAAGCATTGCGAATGAGATGGAGCAATGCCGGTTCTAATTGAGAGACGATGGCCGCGTCCAGTTCCACCTGTTCGCCCAGAATCGCCAGCTCAGCCGGTTTCTCGTATCGGTTTGCCAAATCCCGCACAATGGCGCGGATCCGCAGACTCAGTTGACGGAAGGGAACGAGGCGACTATCTTCGATATTATTTTTGAGATGACCGATATTTTGATTGAGCTGATCGAGGCGTTCGAGGGATTGTTGGGTCACCATCTCGATCTCTTGCCCTAGCTCAGACATCCGCAGCATGTTTTCCAACAGGCGGTTGAGGGTTGCATATCCCTGACGATAGCGTTCCAAGGGTAACGCATTGTCAGAGGTTTGCTCATGGCTCGTGCGCATGAAGGCGTAATCGTCTTGGAGCTGTCGTAAGCGAGCAACAAACTGGCTGCTTTCTTGGGTCAGGGCCGTCAACCGCACGATTTGGCCGTGTAAGGTTTGAGAGGTGCTGGTGGTGGCGCGAGCTGAAAGTAAGGTTTCTGTCACTTGATGGGCCGATTTATCCAGCCGTTGCAACGGAACAGGGACTTGGATACTGCGGTTTGCGGTTATTTGATCGACGTCCCGAATGGTCTCCTGATTCTCCTCTACCGATGGATCCGTTGATAAAGTGTTATCCAGGAGAACAGTGCCTGGAGCGATATCGCTGTCTTGGGGCAGAGCGATATCGGCAAGGATAGGTAGAACCTCCTCCTCAATGATCGGAGCATTCTCGACAGTCAGAGAATCTTCAATGATCGGGACATCCTCGAAAGCTGGAGCATTCTCGAAGGTCGGATCATCCTCAAAGGTCAGAGACTCTTCAAAGGTCAGAGAATCCTCAAAGGTGAGATTGTCAATCCCATCCAGATCCGGTAAGGCAATGAATTCAGAAAAATCTGCAAAATCTTCTTCCAGAAAGTTTTCAGGAATATCCAATACATCGAAACGAGTCTCATCCAGCAGATCAGACGTCAGTCCACTGAGATCGATGGTGTCGGAAAGCGCGATAGGCTCTAGGGTGAAGTCGACTAATGGCTCGCAGTCTTCAAGCAACGGATCGATTTCCAGCGACAGGCATTCTAGATCGCTTAAATCTATATCTAGCTCTTCTGAGGGGATGGAATCGAGATCTTCTACACCCAGAGGATCAGCATCCACTAAAAGGTCGGTAGACACGTGGGAAGTACTGCCTGCCAGATCTGTCGCATCAGACGTTGGGCCGGTCAGTCGCGACTCCATCTGTGCCAATTGCGCCTGCAAGTCAGCGCTACACTGACCGCTGTCTTTAGCACAGTCTTTGAGTATTTGCAGGTAGCCAGACCATTCCTGCTTCAGGACCGTGCCATTGGCTTGTTCCGCAAGTATGGAACCCTGCTGGAGGACCATCGACCATCCCGATTCCATTTGCAACTCCTGCCCAATGCGATCAAGTTGGGATAGGAATTCGTGGGCAATTTGCCGGACACGATCCGGAACATCCTCGGATGGATCGAGGCTTCCCAAGGCCATTTCAAGGTTTAGACCCAATAAGTCTAGCCCCTGCTCGGCAAATTCCTGGTGAACTTGTCTCAGCTCGTTCCAGTCGGGCAAGAAGCGCTGTTTGATCAGCTCGTGCAAGATCTGAATGCGTTGAACGGTTGGTTGTACGGCTGCGATCGCCGCATCCCCAGTTTCTTGAATATTCAGACTGCTGCTCAATAGATCGCCAGCCTCTAACAACATTTGGCTAAGTTGGCCGTCTTCCAGGTCTGGCGAATCTTCGAGGTAGCGTAAGTCCGAGAGCAGATCCTCTAAAACGATTGCCGCATGTAACATTGCATCGGCATCAACCGTAACCGCTCCACCTTTAATCGTATGAACCGCACGGTAAATATGTTGAATATTATCCTTCCAGCTTAATGGTGTCAGTTGCTGAACAAGAGTAAAATAGGTTTCCAGATATTGCTGCGTATCGACTAAAAACATTTCGCGCAGTTCTTGTTGCAACTGCAATTCAGCCGAATCTAAGACGGTGGAATCGGAGAGAGAAAACCAGTTTTGCGAAGCGTTTTGTGCGGTCATAATACTGCGGCTAAGTCAATTCAGGAGAAGATGGGCTGAGACAATGGTCGGCCAGAACCGCTTCTACAATAGTTGTGAAACTATAGGGTAGATGAGGAACGAACCGGATCTAGCATGGCCGTATCAACACGGAAAAATTCAACCATTTCAAATAGCTTTCGAGCCAATTGACCCACTAACTCGACTTGCTCGCGGGTCAAGCTAGCTTTTTCTTCAGCTTCCCGTGCAATCGTCGAAATTTGAGTGGTCGCCACCAATGTATCGCTCACTGCTTTTACGATGTTCTCGCTGGATTGGTTCACCTGTTGACCCGCCTGTGCGACCCGTTCCGTCACCGTTTGAATATTTTCAAAGGCTTGGCGCGACTGACCCACCCCAGTTGTAAACTGCTGAACGAGGCCGTTGATATCGGTGACATCTTCCTTGAGACCGGAGGTAACCGTTTGAATCTGATCGGTTCGCTGCTGCAAGACCACGAGATCGTTGTTGGTTGCAGAGGCTAAATCGTTTACCTGACGGGCAATGGTCTCAAATTCGTTGGCAATACTGGAAAATTGGGCTGGATTTTGCTCTTTGAGGGCACGTGAGGATAAGGTGGACGCATTGAGCGCCAAGACGCGTGTGAGTGCGGCCACCCGCTTTTGATCTTTGGAGAATTGCGCAGCCAGTTCCACAAATTCATTCAAGGTTTGGGTCCGCTTGACCATCCGCTCCGTTCCTTCTTGCAGCGTCGACAGACCATTGACCATGGTCATCATTTCTTGCTGACCGCCTTCAACGGCCTTGCGCGAGAGTTGCACGGCTTCATCGGTTTCAAGCGCCTGGTGACGCGAGTCTGCTGTCAGCTCGTTCACGACTTGCATCAGAGATTGTACCTGCTGCACTGAGGTCGCCTGGTATTGTGCTTGCTGAGCGGTTTCCGAAGCCATTTGTTCGATGGTCTCAGCATTGTCGGCTACATGTCGAGCGGTTGAAACGACTTCGGAAATGATGCGGTTTAAGGATTCGGAAAGACGGTTTAGGGTGTCGGAGACCAACCCTGTGGCGCGATCGCTGACCGCTGCTTGAACCGTTAGATCGCCGTCTTCAAGGGCAGAAACAATGTCGAGAATATGGGCAACATCATTTTGGAGAAGTTCGCTTTCTTCTCGAATTTGTTGTTCTTGCACAAGGCGCTGTTGCGATTCTTGCACCAGTTGCTCGTTCAACGTCATGAGGC
>JBAVRC010000276.1:0-1615 GCA_049694615.1 Thermosynechococcaceae cyanobacterium
ATCTGATTTTAATAAATTGACAAAAGAAAAATCAAGACCACTATTTGCAACATCAATTTCTTCGCTAAACAATAAATCCATGACAACATAGGAAAGCAAAGCTTCAGGAGTTTGTCCAGACAATTCGGGAAAATTACTGGTCTCAATTAGCAACGCGATGGAAGCGCTTTCTGGATGTAACGTTATTTCACGTATAACATCCTTCAATGCAGAAAAAACAATTTCCTCTGTTTGACACCAATCGGGGAAAATAATAATATTTATAGAATTTTCAGAAAGTAGTGAAGCAGCCACTTCATCGACATCTGTTTTAATGGCCTTCAGCAATGCGTGAACATGAATAACTTTATCAGGAGATTCATATTGTCGCAAGCTAACCAAGCTGAACTTACCTCGAAATCCATAGGAATTGCATAGATGTAAATAGTGAGGATATTCAACCGAAAAATATTGAAATGAGTTAATATTCCAAAAGCTAACATGAGTTGGGTCTTGAAATGCTCCCCTACCGTCTGTTGAAGGAACAAAGAGATCGACTATTGCACCATCTTTACAAATTCGCCAGATTTCGTTCATGGTTTGTAGTCGATCTGGTAAATGTTCAATGAAGTCATGGGCACGAACTTCATCAATGCTACTGTCTTCAAATGGAAATGATTTAGACAAATCTGCAACAATGTCGACACCTGGTGCTGGATTGATATCGATACCAATAAAACCTACAGCTTTACGCATTCCACACCCCAAATCGATTCGAATCCGATCTTTGGAAGGGGTATGAGCATCCTTTAGTGCCTTTTCTAGATAAGTAGATTCAAGATCTTGACAAAATAGCTGAAACCCTTTTTCGGACATTTCTTTTCGCTGTTGTAAGTTTCCTAAAAAGTAAAGGCATGTCTCTACAAGATTTTCGTACTGAGCGAAAGCAACACCTCCTTGTAAAGACTGTGCTTGTGGATCATCAGGACTATCTTCAGAAAGCACAAATATACGATTAGCTAACAAGTATGAGACACGAACAATTTCAAAAACTTTTGCCTCATAACAGTGAATGTTTATGACAATTTTTGATTTTGCGATTAAATGATCACGTTCTGTTCCATAGATACCAGAAAGCTGAACCACATTTAGATTTTTTTGTCGTAATTCATCTAAAATTTTTGATCGTTTTTCAGTTGGAGAACCGTAGAATAAAATATCAATATCTTTCTCTTTTTCAGGAATGGGGGAGATACGGGTTAGTTGCGGCACATAACCTAGTGGAACATGCTGAACGTGACTACAGCCTAATAAACACAACTGCATACAATTTACTAGGCTGTAATCCCAGAAAGTATAACTTTGAAACAATTCGAGCATGGATTCAGTAATCCAGGGGGAGTCTGGACTGATTTGTTCGAGGTTGTATAGTATTGAGTCCTCAGGAATTTCAACAGAACAAAACTGAAGCAGGTTAACCCCTAAAACAATATGACGATGTTCAGGTAAAATCTGGTCGGTGATAACTGAACGGTATCCCAGCGCAATTAGACCAAAGTGCAGGGTTTCCGCAACCTCAGCAAAAATCTGACTGTGTTTGTATCCAGGTGGAGATACGATCAATACAGCAAAACTC
>JBAVRC010000277.1:0-1539 GCA_049694615.1 Thermosynechococcaceae cyanobacterium
CGCAAGCACTTGCCCAACACCGCGACCATCGCTGTCGTAAAAGTGAAGCCGAGCTTGCCAAATCCCTCGAAGGCGACTATCGCTGTGAAAATGTCTTTGCCCTGCGCCAAGCAGTTGAGCTTTACGACACCTACACCCAGAAGTTGCGAGAATGCGACCAAGAGATAAAGCAGCAGTTGGAACAATTTCAACCCAGAGTCAACCTGGAGGACTGCCCCTTACCGGCGGCCACCCGCCCGAGCGCCATCCGTCCTAAAAATGGCCCATCCACTGACTTACGTCCCAGCCTGTATCAAATGGCAGGGGTAGACTTAACCCAAAGTGAGGGGCTCAATATTCTGACGGTCCAGACCATTCTGTCTGAGATTGGGACGGATATGAACAAATGGCCAACGGTCAAACACTTCACCTCCTGGTTGGGATTGAGTCCGAACAATGCCAAAACTGGGGGCAAAATTGTCCGTAGCCAGACCAAGAAAACGGATAGTCGAGCCAACCTGGCCTTTCGCCAGGCAGCTACGACGCTAGGGCATAGCAAGAGTGCCTTAGGGAATTTCTATCGGCGCATGAAAGCTAAACTGGGAACTCCCAAGGCCGTGGTCGCCACCGCCCATAAACTGGCCAGGATTGTTTACCATTTGCTCAAAACAGGGGTGGACTATCTCGCCCAACCACCCGAACAGGAGGATGCTCAGTATCGCAAACGGGCACTGCGTAATTTGCAACGTAAAGCTACAAAGCTAGGTGCTAAACTCGTGCTTGAATCCAATGCTGCCTAATGCTTTCAGCATGTGCGGGGATTCTTGTTTCTTAGAAGGCGTCCACAATGTTATTAGAGAGTCATGAAGCGCGATATGGATCTCATACGGAAGATACTCCTTTATATCGAGGCTGAAACGCCAGTAGAAAAAGGTGGTTTCTACAGTATCGATTTCGACTCTATGGTAGCCACATTAGGCTCAACATTTGAATTACTAAATTATCAGTTGATACTGCTGTACGAAGCGAACCTGATTGACGGGGCGGCATATCGCGGCAAAGGTTATCCGTCCGGAAGTGATCGTTTATATGAAAATTGCAGCGTTATCTCAGTATCCCCTAGGCACATGACCTGGGAAGGACAGGAGTTTCTTGAAACAGTTCGTGATGAAGAGGTATGGCAAAACACAAAACGCGCTGCGAAGAGCGTAGGCAGCTTTGGGCTAGACACACTCAAGGAACTAGGCAAAGGCTTCATTAAGAAAAAGATCAAGGATCATACTGGCATTGACTTGGACTTCGGTGGCGGCGATGCCTAACATGGCGCTCAAGCGGGACAATCAGCTATGATTTGAACATGGAGTTTGAGTGGGATGAGTCAAAAGCAACGGCTAACTTGAAGAAGCACGGTGTCAGTTTTAAGGAAGCTGAGACTGTCTTTGACAATGGGCTGGCAGTTATTTTTGATGATGAAGCTCATTCAGAGGGTGAGAGGCGAGAGATTATTATTGGGCACTCCCAGAACAATCGCTTGCTGTTGATCTCTTTTACCGAACGTCC
>JBAVRC010000278.1:0-6057 GCA_049694615.1 Thermosynechococcaceae cyanobacterium
AAGTGGTGTCGACTCCTCCATCGAGTGAAGGGGGGGAACCCACGTCGATGGCATGGAAAGTGCGGGGCGATCGCGCCCATCCCTCTAGTCAGGGGATGGTGTGCGTGAAAGGAGCCACCATTCTGGAGTCCATTGACAAAGATCGGCTGCGCTACCCTATGTTGCGGGATTCGCTGGACGAGCCCTTCCGCCGGATTAGTTGGGACGAGGCGTTTGCGGTGATTTGCGATCGCATTCGCCACATCCTCGGGACCGTGGGACCGGATGCCCTGTGTATGTACGGGTCGGGCCAGTTTTTGACCGAGGACTATTACACCGCCCAAAAACTCTGGAAAGGCTGTTTGGGGAGCAACCATTTTGACGCCAACTCGCGGCTGTGTATGTCGTCGGCGGTCTCGGGCTACGTGCAAACCCTCGGCGCGGATGGACCGCCCTGCTGCTACAACGACCTCGACCTAACCGACTGTGCCTTTATCATTGGGGCCAATGCCGCTGAATGTCATCCCATTGTTTTCAATCGCTTCCGTAAACGTCACAAGCAAACCCCTGGGGTTAAGTTGATTGTGGTGGATCCGCGTCGCACCCCTACCGCCGAAGCTGCTGATCTGCATTTACCGATTCGACCGGGGACCGATATTGATTTGCTCAATGGCATGGCCTATCTGTTGTTGCAGTGGGGCTGTGCTGATATGGCCTTTATTGAGCGCCACACGGAACACTTTGAAACCTTCCGGCAGACGGTGGGCGATTACACCCCAGATCGAGTGGCCCAACGGTGTGGCATTTCCCCAGCGGACTTAGAGCAAGCGGCTCGCTATTGGGCCGAGTCCGAACGGGTGTTGTCTATGTGGTCGATGGGCATTAACCAGTCTTCTGAGGGCACGGCAAAGGTTTGCAGCATTGTTAATTTGCATTTGTTGACGGGCCAAATCAGCAAACCGGGTGCCGGACCCTTTTCCCTCACGGGCCAACCCAATGCCATGGGCGGACGAGAAGCGGGCGGTTTATCCCATTTATTACCCGGTTATCGGTTTGTGAAAAATCCTGAGCATCGGGCGGCGGTGGAAGCCTTTTGGGGGTTACCGCCGGGACAGATTGGCCCCCAACCGGGCCGCACGGTGTGGGATATGATTGTGGGACTGGAACAACAATCCGTGCACCTGTTTTGGATTGCTGCCACCAACCCCCTAGTCAGCCTGCCCAATCTGGACCGGGTGAAAGCCGCCCTCAAAACCTCCCCTTTTACCATTTACCAAGACGCCTACTACCCCACTGAAACCAGCGCCTACGCCCATTTGCTGCTGCCAGCGGGGCAGTGGAGCGAAAAAACAGGCACCATGACCAACTCCGAACGCCGGGTGACGCTCTGTTCAGCCTTTCAGTCCCCGCCAGGGGAAGCCCGCGAAGACTGGGCGATTTTTGCCGAGGTGGGGCGACGCTTAGGGTTTGCAGACCAATTTCCGTTCCAGTCCGCTGCCGAGGTTCATGCTGAATTTGTCCAGTTGACCCGCGATCGCCCCTGTGATATGACGGGCATCAGCCACGCGCGTCTCCGTGAGGGTCCGTTGCAGTGGCCCTGTCCGCAAGACGGCGACCCGTCTGAGCGCCTCTACACCCAGCGTCAGTTTCAGACTCCCAATGGTCGGGCTAGATTTGTGCCCTATCATTCGCGGGGTCTGGCTGAACCACCCACCGGGGAATATCCGTTTATCTTGACCACAGGTCGGTTGTATGGCCATTGGCATACCCAAACCCGCACAGGCCGAATTCCCAAAATTCGCAAAATGCATCCAGAGCCGTTTTTGGAAATTCATCCCACCGATGCGGCCACATTGGGGGTGCAAGCCCAGGACTGGGTGGAAGTGCGATCGCCTCGCGGGATGGCTCGTTTCCCCGTGGTTGTGACGGAGGGGATTGCACCGGGGACGGTCTTTGTCCCCATGCACTGGGGATCGCTGTGGGCGGATCAGGCTGAAGCCAATGCTTTAACCCATGCTGCGGCCTGTCCTGACTCAAAACAACCGGAACTCAAGGCTTGCGCGGTGCAATTAATCCCCCTGCCACGCCCTAGGATCAAGGATCTGAATGCTTTAAGACCCGAATTGGCCTCTCGGTAGCCAAAATGCGGTTTTATGTAATGGGCTGAAGCGACACTTGAGACGATTTACCGACCTGCCCTTAAAACCTGTTCAGCCGTTATTTTTAAGTCCGGGAAGGTTGGAGAAAGGATAGTTTGATTGCCTCGAAGTGGCTGAATTTCATACTCCCCATTCACTAAAATACAGATAGAGAGGGTAGGTTGTTTGGGCTTTCCAATGTGTCGATTACCACCTACTCCAGCATAGTCTGCAATCCAATATTCGGGAATACCTAAAACCGCATAGTCTTCCACCTTACGGGAATAATCATTTTGCCAGTTACTGCTAACAACTTCCGCCACAAATTTAATCGAACTGCCAAGGGTCAGGATTGACTGGCTAGACCAAAGTGGCTCTTTAGTCAGTTCATCTCGATCGATCACGGCAACATCAGGTCGAAATGCTGTCATACCCATGTTAGAAGGGCGCAATATTCCTCGCTGAAGGACAAACCAAGGTAAGCCTGTTTTGTCGATCTGGACACAGACCTTTGAAGTAATAAAGGCTGCAACCTCTTCGTGCAGGCCAGTTGGCTCCAAGTCGAATACCTCTCCATCGATCAGTTCATAGCGATTATCGCCGCTATAACGAGCGATAAACTCGTCAAAGCTGAATTGCTTCTGCTCTATTGGCAGTGGGTTGATCGCAATGGTCATAGGTCAGCAGGACTTCCGTGAGTTAGCTAAGCTTATCGTCGACAATACGCTTGCGTCGTCCGATGCCGATAATCGAACATATCCGACAACCGCGCCTGTACCCACCAATCTAACACCCCCTCTATCGGTTGGCCTCCCGGTAGCGCAAAATCGATGGAATCGGTCACTCGGGTCTTATTGTTCTGGGCATCAAATTGATGGCGATGTCGCCAAAATGCCATCGGACCACTCAACTGTTCATCCACAAAATAGTGGTGGGGTTCGCATTGTGTATGGATGGCAATCCATTGAACGGGAATGGGTCCAATCCATAGCCTAAACTCGGTCTGGGCATTGACTCCTAACCCACCCTCCCGACGAATAATTTGAACCGGTTGCCAGGGCGGCGTCAGAATTTGCAAACTATCCTGGCGCTCATGGAATTGCCATACCACATCCACAGGTGCATCAATCACACTCGATTTTTCAAAATGCAGCACGGTTGACTCCTGAACGGTAAAAATTGAGCTGCAAATTGAGGCTCCTTGATCGTACCTGGTCTGCAAGCTAAGCTGCCAAGAGTCGCAAATGGAAAAGAAGTTAACCGCTGATTATGCCTAACCCCTCCTGGGAGCTGACCCTTGAAACTGAACGCCTGATTTTAAGACCTCAGGTGTCTGAAGACTACGCCGCTTGGTTGGCTGGATTTTCGGGGCGCTTACCGTCGCAGGATCAATATGACGAGGGACCCATTGACTTGAAAGGGTGCGATCGCCCCTGGTTTGCCTCAGTCTGTCAGCGTCATCAGGACCAGGCTTTAAGAGATTACGCCTATATTTTTGGCATTTTCGCCAAACAAACCCATCAACATCTCGGCAATGTCGATTTATCCACCATTCAGCGGGAAGCAAAACAATGGGCCAATTTAGGCTACAGCATTCATAATCAGTATTGGCGACAAGGCTTTGGCAAAGAAGCGGTCAAAGCCTTACTGATAGCTGGATTTGAGATCCTTCGCTATCACCGGATTGAAGCTGCGATCAATCTGGACAATCATCGTTCCATTGCCTTAGTCCAAAGCCTCGGGCTGCAAAAAGAATGTATTCGTCGTGGGTTTTACTATGAACAGGAACAATGGGTCGATCATGTCATTTATGTTGCGCTTCCCACCGATTTAGGGTTGGTCGAGAAACCCCCAGCGATCGCAACCTAGAAATCGAGACAAGTATTCCCCCGCGATCGCAGTCGTTTCGACACCAAACTCAAACTTTCGGCCTCAGCCGCTGCCGCCAACTGCTCCGCCACCTTCGCTGCATAGCCCTGCAAAAACGACCACACAAAAGGCGATAACCAACCGCGCAACATCACGCAATAGGAAATATAAGTGCCGCACACACTCGACTCGATTTGATAGGTCACCCGTTCCTCCACCCCTGGAACGCCCAAAATACGAATGCTCAGCAACTGTTGTGGACTCACGCCCTCGACAAAAATGCGAAAGGGCAACGGAATCAGCCGATTGATCGCTTCATAGATCAAACCGGGCTTAGGGACAAGGCCATAAGGAACATTGGTGCGGGCAATCAACGGATGCCAGGAGAGATCGGTGAGATCGATCACTTTTTGCCAAGTCAGATCCACCGAAGCGGTCGTAATCGCTCGATAATGCTTGACCAAAGTCCAGCCCAGTGTGCGTCGGCGTTGTTGTATTCCCTTAGAGAACCAAGCACGATTCACCATGTTTGTTTGCAGCGCAGATGCACCTACGAAAAATGAATAGACTCATCCTAACCCGTTCCCAGAAGTCATCCAGGGGCAATCCGTCCAAACCCCTCATCAATCAACCCTTCCAGCAAGAACGATACATAGGTTTACATTCTCGCAAAAGTAATGATTTTTAACACGACAGTTGTGGATATCGGGAAGCCCCTCGGAAGCATTCTATTTAAGAATAGATTTTTATCTATCAACATAACAATTCTTTATTTATAAAAATCTATCTTTGTGAAAGCCTTTTCCCCAAGGATCGAGGGTTCAAACCCTTATCTATCAGTATTTTTCGGTTTCTGACTGAGGCTGAACGCACCCGTCGCAAACAAGATGGCATTCACACGACCCGGATTCAGGTTCAAGTAACGGTGCTCAAACGCTAAAAGCCTTTCTGGCAAACGATTATAGTTATTTTTGTTTTTGATCTTAATTTTATATAAAAAGTTAAACAAAAATTAAATTTATTGATTTTTATGATTTTTTAATATAAATAAGCTCGATATTGATATCTAATAACTTAAATAAGTGCTTAAAAGCTGAATATAGACCTATTTCGAGATTTGAGGCCCTTCCCATTCCCTAGAAACTGGACAATAATGCAGTCATAGGAACCTGGCATCTCGGATCTGGAGCGTTGAGGATACAGCCCTCAATCCAGGGATGGTGTTTGAGATAGAACCATATTGAGAGGACACAACGTGAAACTCGCAGTTTACGGAAAAGGCGGCATTGGTAAATCAACCACCAGTTGCAATATTTCGGTGGCCTTAGCCCGTCGCGGCAAAAAAGTGCTCCAAATTGGCTGCGACCCCAAGCACGACATCACGTTTACGCTAACTGGGTTCTTAATTCCCACCATTATCGACACCCTGCAAGCCAAGGACTATCACTACGAAGACGTTTGGCCGGAGGATGTGATTTATAAGGGTTACGGTGGCGTCGATTGCGTCGAAGCTGGTGGTCCTCCGGCTGGAGCCGGGTGTGGTGGTTATGTCGTGGGCGAAACGGTGAAGCTCCTCAAGGAACTCAACGCCTTTGACGAATACGATGTGATTTTGTTTGATGTGTTGGGCGACGTGGTTTGTGGTGGCTTTGCGGCCCCGTTGAACTATGCCGACTATTGCCTGATTGTGACGGACAACGGGTTTGATGCCCTCTTTGCCGCTAATCGGATTGCGGCATCGGTGCGTGAAAAAGCGCGGACGCACCCCCTTCGACTGGCCGGGTTAATTGGTAACCGTACCTCCAAGCGAGACTTAATTGAAAAGTACGTTGAATCGGTGCCGATGCCTGTTCTGGAAGTATTGCCGCTGATTGAGGATATTCGCGTTTCGCGGGTTAAGGGCAAAACCTTGTTTGAGATGGCCGAGTCCGACCCCTCCCTCAACTATGTGTGCGATTTTTACCTCAGTATTGCGGACCAAATCTTGGCCCGTCCGGAAGGGGTGGTTCCCAACGACTCGCCGGATCGGGATCTGTTTGCCCTGCTTTCGGACTTCTACCTCAACCCCGTG
>JBAVRC010000279.1:0-4192 GCA_049694615.1 Thermosynechococcaceae cyanobacterium
TTCTCAGCGAGGAACTTACAAGTATTATCAAACATGGAGCAATTTTAACAGACGAACCCGTTCAAAGTTCACTCTGGTCAGAAAACGATTAGAGGACAAGAAATGACACTAGAGATAAATGTGATTGGTCTGGCATCAGATTTAAGGTGCGATCATCATCCACCGTTTTATTGCAGATTTGGGAAGTCCCTATCCGGCTGGATAGTTGAGAAAGGCGATCCTTCCTACTGTTGATCTGAATGCGATTTGCTATCCACGACAGATTGCGATCATATTGTGTGTTCATCATTTCTCGCGTTCCGGCTTGCAACCTGCAAAGGCGATCACCTCCCAGTCCAAATATCGAGTAACAGGCAAAAAACTCTCAGCCTCTAAATGGATGAAACTGAAGATCGTGTTTCGCTACAATAGAAATCATACTCAACGAATTGTTGCCATGACCATTGCTCTAAAACCCGAACAAGAAGCATTTATCCAAACCCAGCTTTCTACTGGACGCTACACAGACGCCGCCGCAGTCGTCTCAGAAGCACTTCGGCTGCTGGAAAAACGGAACCACTACGATGAGTGGGTTGAAGACGTTCGCGCCAAAATTGACATTGCCGCTACCCAACTTGATCAGGGTGAAGGTGTCGATGGAGAAACTGCGATCGCTCAACTTAGCACAAAGCTACAACAAGCTCGTGAAAAATGATTCTCAGCCACAGTACATCATTTCTCCAGCGGCGATCACTGATCTAGACGATATCACTGATTATTTTGCAGAACATAATATTGATGCGGGTGAGCAGCTTTTAGATGAATTCCGTAAAAAATGTCGCTACCTTACACAATTTCCTTTCATGGGTCGTAGCTACAGTGAGATTCGTTCTTATCTGCGAGGTCTTCCGATGCAGAATTACATCATCTTTTATCGCGTCATCGGCAACGGCATAGAAATTGCGCGTGAGCAAGAGCGATCGTGATTTAGAAGCTATTTTTGAAGCGGATGTCTAGGTGAATAGTTACAAATGAAGTGAGTGTTTGGTGATCGCGCTGCCATCGAATTTGCGATCGGCTTTTATGATGGACTACTGGCTGGAAAATCGATTGAGTTTTCCTATAGGCTCGGCTGTAGTGCAATTCAAACCGCAGGCATTCCTGAACATTTGACCCCAGTTCTAAAGTGGAAAGCATAGTGATACCCAGTTTTAGCAAGCCAATACGCGATGCGATCGCATCAAGCTAGAGAAAGCGATCGCTTTTGGTTTCGATAGGAAGAATGCGATCAGTTTGAGCTAAAAAAATCAGATGCGATCGCCCGTCATCCATCGTGTTTATGCCAGAATAGTAGGGGGTTTTCAAGATAATTTTATCCCCCGGCTGGGGCATGGACAAGATCGCATTCATGAACCCCATGTAACTCCCAACAGTCACCACAATGGATTGATCGCTCCATTCTAGATAATCATCTAACGGCCATCTTTATTTAGGTCACGTGTTTAAGGCCGATGGTCAGGCGTAAACAACGAATGGGCCAAAAGTGCAGCTTGAGTGCGATCGCGCAAATTGAGGCGGCTGAGAATATTAGTCACATAGTTCTTAACCGTATTTTCCGATAAAAATAAAGCTTGAGCAATCTCTCGGTTATTTGCACCAGACGCGATTAAGCGTAACACATCCTTCTCTCTGGAAGTCAGCTGAGCTAGATTTGGTGCAGCCGTGGAAACCATAGGTATTTCGTTGTGAAAAGGCATCACTTTTTCGAATAAACCAGGACCAAGTTGGGTGTGTCCTTTGTGGACAGCACGAATGGCAAAAGCCAGGGTATCCGGTTCAGTGTCTTTGAGCAAATAGCCTTTGGCACCTAATCGCATGGCTTGCAAGACATATTCGTCATCGTCGAAGGTGGTCAGAATCAACACTTTAATATCCGGGAATGCTTGGGCGATCGCTCCTGTTGCTGCCACACCGTCCATAACTGGCATTCGGATATCCATCAGTACCACATTAGGCTTTAGACTTGAAAGCGCTTGGATTGCCTGTTGACCATTTTCCGCTTCGCCAATGACGTTTAGATCGTCATTGGATTCCAACATACTTTTGATACCTTGCCGAATAATGTATTGATCATCCACAAGTAAAATTCGAATCATGGTAGCTACATTGATAAGGGAAGAGAAACCGAAATGCGACAGCCCTGACCAATCTGACTCTTGAGGATAAGCTGACCCCCTAGGTCGGCAACTCGCTCGCGAATTCCCTTGAGTCCGAAACCAGTCGTGTTATGAATTGGGTCGAATCCTTGACCGTCATCGTCAATGGTTAAATAAACGAGTCTGGCATAGTGAGAAATTTCAACCCGAACGGTGCTGGCTTGAGCATGTTTTTGAATATTGGTGAGCGCTTCCTGAACAATTCGGTATAGCGAAGTATTCACTTCCGGGTTGAGGGAGATATCAGGCTGAAAATCATAGACAGTGTCAATGCCTGTCACCCTTTGAAAGTCGTTCAGCAGTTTGCCAAGGGCGTTTTCTAAGGATTGATCTTGAAGCGGATTAGAGCGGAGGACGGAGACTGATCTGCGTATCTCCAGTAACGCATTTGAGCCTTGTTGTTTCGCCTGTTTTAGGAACGAGAAGGATTGCTCCGGATCAGAATTCCAAAATAAAATTGCATTGTTGATTTGAATCGTTTGGGCAGATAGGGTATGGCCCAAACCGTCATGGATCTCGCGGGCAATGCGATTGCGCTCTTTGAGCGTCGCTTGGTCCTCAATTCGCAGCGCGTATTGGCGTAGTTGAACATAGGATTTGGCAAGCTGTTCGTGAACATCCTCCAGTTGTTCCCGACTTTTGCGCTCGGCAAACAAAGCGTTAATCAACAGTAGGGCAAACACTAAAGTTAAGCCGAATAGCAATAAGTGACTTAAGCGCCACTCCCAAGTCGTTGCAATAATTTTTGCAGGGATAATGGGCCTTGAGACAACTAATGTACTGTAGGACACAAGGGCTAAGCCCAATACGACAACTCGCCCTATCTGGTGAAAGATCAAACAGCTCCGCATCAGCAGCACGAGAAAGAGTAAAAAACCAGAGCTGCTTAAAATCTCCCCTTGAGCATCCGGCAGCAAAATCAACCCAAATTCGAGGGTAGTAAAACCAATTTTCGTTCTGAGCCGTGCGGTCACCGGGAGCCTTAGCCCCATCAAGCCAAACAGGGCAATTTCCAAACTCCTGAACAGCAGAGCATTGGGAGACTCAAAGAGATGCAGACTCTCCAACAGCACTGCCGTACCGAGCAGCATCCACTCCAAATACAGTAGAAATCGAAAGGAGGGATATTTCAGGCGAACCATACCGTTATTCCCAATCAAGCCTTGGAGATATGCCGCTAGGGGTAATGGTCCTATTCTAAAGGGAATAGAGGAGTCAAACAAAGCATTAGCTCCTACTGAATGGAATGGAACTGAGCTGGGCGACGACATCTGGGGGATAGCTATATATATATAGAATCTATGTATCGTCTCGATAGAGCCAATTCGACCGATTTGCAAGGGTTCAGACCAGGAAAAAAGTTATGATCGATTAGTACTTTTTAACTAATCGATTTAGGAGTTTTGCTTCATGCACCAGACAGTTTTATTCTCTACGATTAGTTTAAGAGTTAGATGATACCTTCTTTAAGGAGGATAAAGCCATGAGTTCTATCTTCAGAAATTTTTTAGCAATTGGTCTAGTTGCAGTAGGAGTTGGAGGTGCTTCTCTACTCTTTCCCAAACCTGCAAGTGCCGAGATTTTCTTTAGAGCCCCTTTCGTACATGTAGGCTACAGACCAGTCTATAGACCCTACTTCGCTTTAACACCAGGTCCGGTTTATCGATCTCATGAGATTTGGGTCCCTGGCCACTACCAACCTGGGCATCGAAATATTTTTGGAGAATTTATTCCAGGTCATTATGTGCCAGGACACTATGTCTAAAGAATAAATTTGATCCAACAATTCTCCTAAGTTTCTCCCCCATTTAGTTAACTCAATGACTAAATGGGGTTTCTATCTTTAGAGAACTCAATATCGAATTATTTCAGACGAGTGCGGGCATCTAGCCTAAGAAGAATAGATGTTCTTGTCATGGTCTCTCGAATCCTTAAAGACTATGAAAACCCATTGGAAAATATTGTTAAGTGCAGGTACAGTCTTAGCACTGTTAGCG
>JBAVRC010000280.1:0-4208 GCA_049694615.1 Thermosynechococcaceae cyanobacterium
ATGGGTTGGAAGAGGAACTGCAATTTGACTAGCAGCTGCCGATCTGGCATTCTGCGATCCTGTACCCGCCCCGACAGTATTGAGAATCACCCGATCTGGCTGGTACTACCTAGATGGTCCGGGTTGGCGATCGCCGACGAAATGATCTCTAATAAACTCATTGTTGTGCCCTCCCCCATCCTTTTGATAAGCCCCGGACGGGCTATGGTAGGTATGGTGCGATCGCCAGATGGTAATAACGTATGGGAAGCCGAACAGCTGCGCGAATCAGTTCAAAAAACGAGTCGGGGGTGCAGACTTTTGTGGCGATCGATTTTGAAACGGCGAATCGCAGTCCAGACAGTGCTTGTGCCTTAGGTATGGTACGGGTTGAAGACAATCGGATTGTAGAGCGGTCCTATCATCTCATCCGTCCGCCTCAAAAACGGTTTGAATTTACGGCGATTCACGGCATTGTCTGGCGAGATGTGGCAAAGGCGCAGACCTTTGGCGAACTTTGGACAAATTTTGAAACATTTCTGGCTGGAGCGGATTTTCTAGCGGCGCACAATGCCACCTTTGATCAAGGGGTGTTATTTGCCTGTTGCGATGCCTACGGGATTGAAAGACCGACGGTTCCCTTTCTTTGTACGGTGAAGCTAGCCCGGAAAACTTGGCGGGTGTTTCCGACTAAATTGCCGGATGTTTGTGCCCATCTAGGCATAAACCTCGACCACCATCAGGCGTTATCTGATGCGGAAGCTTGTGCCCAAATTGTGATTGCTGCGTCTGCTAAATCGGCGTGAGAGGCGATCGCCTCGTCTTCCTCCTGAAATAATGACTCCATTCCACCTCGGCTATACTGAAAATAATGTTGCTGGGGAGTCCTACAATGGTTCGTTTAGAGGCTAGCCCACCCCAATCTGGCAGTGCGGATATCTCCGAGGAGATTAAGCTGCCAACCAATTTATATAGTGATGAGCCGCCCTTGGAAACTGACTTTCACCGCGAACAGATTGACTTATTGATTCGCCTGCTCAAGTACTGGTGGAAAGACCGCTCCGACTTCTACATCTCTGGTAACCTGACAGTCTACTACAATGAACAGCAGCTTAAATCCAAAGATTTTCGTGGCCCTGATATTTTTGTAGTGCTGGGGGCTGAGAAACGCGATCGCCGCAGTTGGGCGATTTGGGAAGAAGGGGGCAAATATCCCAATGTGGTGATTGAGCTACTGTCCGACTCCACTGCAACGGTAGACAAAGGTAAAAAGAAGGATCTTTACCAGAATGTGTGGCGAGTGCCGGATTACTTCTGGTTTCATCCAGAAACCCTGGAATTTGCCGGATTCCATCTGATTAACGGTCAGTATGAGGCAATTACGCCAACAGAGCAGGGATGGTTATGGAGTCAACAACTTAGGTTGTATCTCGGCATTCATGAGCGGCAATTACGGTGGTTTACGGAAGAAGGACAGCTCATCCCCCTCCCGGAAGAGGCCGAACGACAAGCCAAGGAACGAGAACGACAAGCTAAGGAACAAGAGCAACAAGCCAAGGAACAGGAACGACAAGCCAAGGAACAGGAACGACAAGCCAAGGAACAGGCTCAGCAGCGGGCAGAACGGTTGGAGGCATTTTTGCGATCGCAGGGGATTGACCCAGATCAAATCCCTGACCCCTAGGGGAGAAAGTGTAAAAGAATTGCATCTTTCATCGGCTGGGGCGATCGCCCAAATGGATGAGTTTAGCCCTAGAATGAGTATTCAGCGCAGACCGGTTTATGGTCTCAACCTCACAGTTCGATGTTGCAACAGATTGGCAGCGGCCCAATTTGCTAGCGACGGAAATGCCTCGTTTAAGGTGCTGATGCTAAGCTACGATCAGTGACTAGGCGGGACCGTCCCATGACTGCCATAATCCTCAATCTAGATGCCATCTCAACCCTGACGCATCAGCAGTTTTGGGAGCTTTGTCTGAACAATCGAGACATCCAGCTTGAACTGACTGCACAAGGTGAACTAATTGTTATGCCGCCAACAGGTTGGGAATCGGGCAAGCGGAATTTTGATATCTCCGGTCAACTATGGAACTGGAATCGGATACAGTCCCTTGGTACGGCCTTCGACTCTTCAACTGGGTTCAAGCTGCCGAACGGTGCAGTGCGATCGCCTGATGTGGCTTGGGTTACGTTAGAAAGACTCAATAAACTCGATCCAGACCCTGATGGGTTTTTGCCCCTTGCGCCAGATTTTGCTATTGAATTGCGTTCTGCCAGCGATCGCAAAGCGTCTCCGAAGGAGAATCGCCTGAAGCCATTGCAGGAAAAAATGCGAGAGTACCGTGACAATGGGGTGCGGTTAGGGTGGTTGCTGAATATCAAGGATGGTGAGGTTGAAATTTATCGTCCAGATTGCGATGTTGAAGTGCTGAAATTGCCCTCTAGTCTTTCTGGCGAGTCAGTTTTACCCGGTTTTGTGCTGGATTTGAAGGGTATTTTTTAGGGGCGAGTAGCAGTAATCAACTGCCTAGCAGCGATGAGTCGGATCGGGCTGGTTGCAATTCAGTGGTGGGGGCATTTGCGATTACAGATCAGTTGGGCGATCGCCCTAACCCTTTCCCAAGCCGTGATGTGTTGGGTCGAAATGGGGAAGGTTTGTCCCGTAGGGCGATCGCGATTACGGAGACAGTATTCAGACAGTGATGGCAATCAACGTTATTCTGAAAACAGACTTCTTTTCCGGAGCCAATGCTATGACGACACTCCTCAAGCCTTCTACCTTCATCCCCAAAGGATTGCAGGTTCAGCAAATCGATAATCTAACTCTGTTCAAGTTTACCGATGAGTTGGGAAATCGACTACAAACGCTGCTGACGAAAAAGAAGGCCGATGCTCTTAATTCGGAAGAGGTTCTAGAGCTAGAAGCAATTGGAGAACTGGACGAAATTTTTAGCTATATCAATGCTGTAATTGCGGCTAGGGCACATGGGCATTCCTAAATCGCTTTATGAAGCAGTTAGGCAACGTGCTCAATTTCGATGTGAATATTGCCACTACCCCGAACTTCTCAGTTCTTCACCGCTCTCAGTCGATCATATCCAGCCCCAATCTTTGGGGGGAAGTGACGACCTAGAAAATCTTGCCCTTGCTTGCCGTCGTTGTAACGAAAGACGTTACAATTTTACAACCGGAATTGACCTAGAAACCCAAATAGAAGTCCCACTTTTTAATCCGCGTCAGCAGCAATGGTCAGTCCATTTTATTTGGTCAGCGGACGCTTTACGAATAATGGGTCAGACTCCAACTGGACGCGCTACTTGCCATCGCTTAGATTTGAACGATGATCGCCGCGAAGAACCCTTTATCCAAAATGCCCGACGACAATGGCTAATCAGTAGCCTACACCCTGCCAATGATGATCCACGGCAGCTAAACTAAATCTGTTGAAGTAGCGGGGATTGTAATGTGAGCATTTGAGGCTCATCCGATCGCATTAACCAAATCATGTCAATCTGGGAAAAGTTACGAGAGGCGATCGCTGATCTTGGGCACATGAATATACAGGAGCGATCGCCTCTCAATACCTCAATTTCTTGCCTAAGATTTCTCAATCCACGTAGATAATTTTATCAAATTTCTCAATTTTTCTCCGCACTTAGTTTAAAACTAACTTAAAAATTGTCCCCTTGTCATTGGTGCCGCCTTGATATGTTGTGCCGTAGAAATTTCCATCAGCAGCCTGAATTAGTTCGGCATGGGGGTCTCTTCCGTTAGCTCCGTCGAAGTTAACCAAGGTTATTAATGTACCATTAGGTCGCATCTGAAACACAGTGCCCTTATCGAAGGTACCGCCAACTCTAGTGGTGCCGTAGAAATTTCCGTCATTTCCTTGAATAAGACTAGCAATGGGAGTTCTCCCCGTTCCACCCGTTCCGGTAAACGTGACAAGTGTTTTAATCGTGCCGTTGGGTTTCATCCTGAAAACAGTACCACCAGTTCCGCCAATACCACCTGATGGAGTTGTTCCATAGAAATTTCCATCACTGGCCAGAAGTAATTCTGCTTGAGTGAATAGCCCATTTGAAGTATTAAAATTTACTAGAGTTTTAAATCCGTTTCCGAAGCGACCGACCTTAAAAACTGTACCAAAACCAATACCAACAGTACCACCGGATGGAGTTGTGCCATAGAGGCTTCCGTTGCTCCCTTGAATAAGCCCTGCTACAGGT
>JBAVRC010000281.1:0-2280 GCA_049694615.1 Thermosynechococcaceae cyanobacterium
GTAAAGAGACCTCTGCATGGTTTACACCTAAGCCTTTTGGCGGCTTCGCACTGATGTTCGTCTGGCAAATGCGTCGATGATAATTTTGACTTCTCTGTTGCAGGAACTCCTAGAAGATCAGCCGCAACTGCGTTCCCAAATGTATTTTAAATCTTCCCTGACGGCGTTGTCCCATGCCATGGAAGATCAGGTATTGGCCGGAACTGAACAGCCTTTAGTCATTGCTTGTTTTCAGCAGGAACGGTTTTATCGCCAAGAAGCCCACCGCTATTTGCGGATTGCGGATCGGACGCCCTATGCCTATGTGTTAGCGGCTCCCGAAGACGAGTTCAAACATGAATCGGGGGCCTACGAATCCATTGCCTTTAGCCCGGAGGATGGTCTGAGTCGGGAATGGCATTTGGTGGTCATTGGCCAAACCTACACCGTTTGTCTCCTGTGTCGGGAGCATGTTCAAGAAACATCGCCGCAGATACCCCTGTCACTGCCCGATCAGGCGCGTCGCTTTGAAGGGATTTGGACCTTTGATCGTCAGGCCAGTTGCGCCGCTGCCAAATTATTGTTGCGACGCATCGGTCAATATCGACCGGAACTCAAGGTGAAAATTGCCGAGAACTTAGAACATATCGTGCATCCGGCAGCATTCGGGTCTCCTTTGGTGCATCCGTCTCCCTTTGCTGATCGCCTGGTCACCTATTTGCAGGCCAGTCAATATCGCCAGCTCAAAGCCTATCGACAGATGGCGGCCCAGGAGCGCAAAGAGCGATTGATTAATTCCATGACCTCGGCCATTCGGCGATCGCTCAATGCCGATCAGGTCCTGAGTGTAGCGGTGCAAGAATTAGGACGGGCCATCCATTGTCATCGCTGCATGATTTACCAGTGTCAAGCCACGGATCCAACCGCCACCATTCAGTATGAATTTTTGTCCCCCCAGCAACCGTCCTTAAAGGCGCAACCTTGGCCGTTGGCAAAAAACCCTTGGGCACAGCAGGTGGTCCAGAGCCAAGAGTGGCTTTACATTGAGCAAGTGACTGCCGATCCGCGTCTTAAAAAGCTGAAAGCCTTTAAGACCAGTGTGGAAAAGGCTGGGATTCAGTCCCTCCTGATGGTGCCGATGGCCTATCAGGGCCGTCTGTTGGGCATGGTGGAGTTGCACCATACCGACCCCACCGAGTCGTTTCGGTGGAATGAGTCGGATATTTCCCTGGTGGAGGCGATCGCCACCCAAGTGGGCATTGCCTTAATTCAGGCCCAAGCCTATGCCGACTTGGACGATCTCAACCAGCAACTAGAAGCGTTAGAACGGGCTCGCAGCAACCTGATTGCCATTACGGGCCACGAACTGCGCACCCCCCTCTCGACCATTCAAATTTGCCTGGAGAGCTTGTCCAACGAGCCGGACATGGCCCCAGAGGTGCAACAGATTATGCTGAGTACAGCACTGACGGATGCTGAGCGGCTGCGCAAGCTGGTGCAAGATTTTCTCACCCTTTCGCGGCTGGAAAGCGGACGGGTTGATTGGCACACAGAAGCGCTGTTGTTGCAAGAATGTATCGACTTGGCCCTGAGCAGCATTCGCACCCGCAATGCCTTGGACAACCTCCCGCAGATTACAGTAGCGGTGCCGGACGATTTGCCCATGGTGCAGGCGGATGGAGAATGGCTTGTCGAAGTCTTGGCCAAGCTGTTAGACAATGCCTGTAAGTTTACCGATGCCACTGGACAGATTCATATTCATGCGGTGGAGACGGACCGTCAAAAGGTTGAAGTGATAGTGACCGATTCGGGTCGGGGCATTGAGCCTGATCGCTTGGAAGTGGTATTTGAGCGCTTTTATCAAGAAGAAGGCGCGCTGCGACGAACCACGGGCGGCACTGGGTTGGGGTTGGCGATCTGTCGTCAAATTATTCGCCATTTAGGGGGCGAAATTTGGGCTGAGTCTTTGGGCAAGGAGCAAGGCAGCGCCTTTCATTTCACCCTCCCAACGGCCAGTGTGCCCATTCGTGCCGTTAAGCGACGTAACATGCAGCGCAGTTTGTCCTAGGGCTAATGGCGCCTCCGAGTACTAAAGAACTGTTACAGTTCCTCACAAACTTGATAAAGTGTGTCGGGCGCGATGATAGGATTCCCCCATAGCTAAAACAGCTTGTCTTGCGCTGTGTGTGGCCCATTCGCCATGCAAGCATCAGCACATATAACTTCGTAAAGAAACCTTGGTACTTTAACTCAGAGGCATTCCAGGGCTAAGGTCGGAGTGGGTTCAGCCCACTTTACTTG
>JBAVRC010000282.1:0-3438 GCA_049694615.1 Thermosynechococcaceae cyanobacterium
CGACCTTTTCCTGATTTGTTTGAGTCCGTTTTTCTCAATATGGGTGACTTACCCACAGCAAGACGGACAAATCCTCGACCCGCCAAAAAGCTTACTATACATGTTGTCCCGGCTTAAACGCATACCCTCCCAACCGAGCCAGATATCCATCCAACTGTTCCAATCCCTTACTCAAAGGGTCGGCTTGTTTGGTTCGCCAAACTTTCAGCTCAATGCCCAATGTGACTGCACCATAACGCAGACACAGATCCATCCGGTCTCGTCCGATCGCATATTCTCGTTCCAGCGTTCCCCCGCCATTAATCACCCGATGCAGAAACGCCATCAGCACCAAATGGGGCGCAATTTCAGGGTAGGAGGCACTTTTGAGTAATGCTTCGCCATGCTGGAGCCAGAATTCGAGAAATGCTTGCAGCAGTGCATCGGGAATGAGTTCACCGCGATCGCTCAACCAACTCGGACTGATAATCGGCAAACTATCTTGCGGTCCTTGTGCCAACACTCGCGGCAATACTTCTCGATAAATCGGATTAGCGATGACTAATCCCCCAGCCGGATCGCGTTTGAGTAACCCCAAATCCAGCAGATATTGGCGATCGTCATTAGAAGATTCCGGCAATTCTCGTCCGGCCAGTATTGGCTCGATAATCGCCTTGACTCGGTTTTCCCTGAGCCGCTCGGCTAAACTATCTAAATGAGTATCTTGCCGTTGAATCAGAATTTCTTTGGCTTCTAAAATATGTTCGGGTGTAATCGCTGTTGATTCATCGGTCACTAATTCTTCGACGATTTCTTTGGCTAGTGCATTGACCAACCAAGGCTGTCCCTGAGTCAGTTCGAACGCTAATGCGACAGCTCCTGGTGTAAAAACTTGTCCGGTATCTTGAGTATGTTGGGCGTAGAGTTCGGCAACTTCCTCAGCATTAAAATCTCGAAGCGTAATCGATCGCACTTTAATATTAAACGGGCTGGAGGTATGGAGTCGGTCACTTCCCCCCCCGCTACCTTATAATCGCGAACATCGCGCAACCCAATTAAACCCACCGATTGCGGAAAGGCTTTTGGGCGATTGGGATACCCATCGCGCAGTTGTCGCAGGATAGAAATCAACGCTTGGTCTTGCAATGCGTCAATCTCGTCGATCAAAATGACCAGAGGACGAGAAGAAGCTTGCGACCATACTTGCAGGGCAGCCCGTATCTTCTGTCCCGACTGCATCGCTGGCCAGTCCGGTGGTTGCAGTTCAGGTGGGAGGCGAACAGAAATGTTATCGCGCCAAGCCCCCAAAATCGCCTCTTCTGCCCCAGCAATGTCTTGACTGAAGGGTGCACCCACTTCTACAGACAGCATGACAGCCGTGTATTGTCCGCTTTCGGTGAGTTGTTGGGCTAACGCCAGCATGGCCGTGGTTTTGCCCACTTGCCGGGGTGCATGGATGACGAAATAGTTGCGTTGAGCGATTAATCGTTCCAAGCCTGGTAAACGCACTGTGGGCAACAATGCATAATGAATGTCTGCTTGGCATGGGCCAGCAGTATTGAACCAACGCGGCATGGGTTAACTAGGGCGAATGGGGTTACTCTCAGTTTACTGTACTGGAAAATCACTTTAACTGGGCACTTAACTCACAGATCTTGAGTGGTGAAATTTTGAACTATCTTGCAAACTTAACCGCTAATGTTTTAAGGTAATCACACCAAAGGTTAAAGCAACAATGAATGCGATCACAATGGGGAGTGTAACCAAAATAGCTTCTGGATTGATGTGAATTTCTTTATAATTGGACTTAAAAAGAAAAAATAGACTCACAATTCCTAAAATAATCCAGAGAAAGCCAAATCCCAGAAAAATAACAAATGGAGAGTCTTGCATAAAACAAGTTCATTACTTTTGAGACAGTCTATCATTATTGATGTCTGACTGTGCTCCAAATATACGTCAATCCGAGTTAATTTGAGGTTAATCTTATCGCCGACTGCGATCGCATTTACTGCAACCCGGAACGGGGCCACAGGCTTAGGCGAAGTTCTTGCCCATCGGTTTGCCCTGGTGAACCCCTAGGGCTCAGCCATGCCCAAAAATGCACCCACCAAGTAAAGCGATCCGCACAGCACGTTCCAGTCCGAGGGATTTGGGGAGAGCTGGTGCAGTTGGGCTAACCCCTCCGTCAAGGTTGTAGCCGTTTGGCAATCGGCTAGTTCAGGACAAATGGCATGGGCCAATTCCGCCAATTCGGTGGGGTCGGCGGTACTATGTTCGGGGACTGGAACCAGGGTGAGGCGATCGCCCGCCCGCAATAATTCCCGAAAAATATCGGCATGGTCTTTGGTGGAGAGCATTCCCATCAACCAATGCACGGCACCGGAATGCTGTTGATCGATGAACGTCCGGAGTACCTTTGCCGCTGCTGGATTATGGGCCCCATCCACCAACAAGGGCTGGTTCTGCCACTGCATCCATTGCAACCGTCCCGGCCATTGCACTTGGGCCATGCCCGCTTGAATGGCCTGATCGGGAATCGCCCAACCTTTCTGACGCAGCACCTGAAACACGGCGATCGCCAAGGCCGAGTTGATCAACTGCATGTCTCCCAGTAAGGGCAGCGGGTAAGCAATGCCCTCAGCGATCGCCCAAGGGTAGGGGTCGGGTCGGTCGGGCAGGTATATAGCAGGGGTTGGAGCAATCCTCGGACAATCCAGTTCGGTCACCCGTTGTTGCACCACCGCTGCGGCTTCCGGCGGCAGGGGCCCAATAATGGCAGGCACCCCCGTTTTCAAAATGCCCGCTTTCTCGCGGGCAATGTCGGCCAGGGTTGGACCCAGCCGTTGCCAATGGTCTCGACTGAGGGAGGTGATGACCGTTGCTAAGGGGCGATCGCACACATTGGTGGCATCCAGCCGTCCGCCCAACCCCACTTCAATCACCGCCACATCCACTGCCGCTTCGGCAAAAATCTGCCAAGCGGCGGCGGTTAGCACCTCAAACTGGGTGGGACTCGCTTGGGTTGGGTCAATGGCGGCTTCCACCTGGGCTAGCGCAGCCAGGAGTCGCTCCGGTTCAATGGGGCATTCATTGAGGGTGATGCGCTCGGTCCAGTCAACCAAGTGAGGCGACGTATAGCGTCCGACGCGGTATCCGGCGGCGGTCAACACTGCCGACAAATAGGCGCACACCGACCCTTTGCCATTGGTACCCGCCACATGAATCATTGGCACCCGATGCTGGGGATGGTTGAGCTGCGCCAACAGATGCAAGATCCGATCCAGCCCTAAATCGATACCAAACCGTTCGTAGCGTTGTAAACAAGTGGAAATTGCCAGAGAGGGGGAAGACAGCATGAAATTGTATAGTCAAGTTGGAATGTTATTGGCCTCTGCATGACCAATTTACAAAGCCCACGTATTGTCATTGTAGGTGCCGGATGGGCCGGACTCGGTG
>JBAVRC010000283.1:0-2091 GCA_049694615.1 Thermosynechococcaceae cyanobacterium
ATCAAGGTACGATACTCGACCTTGTACCTCGGTACAGGGTTTTTCTTTAGATTTCTATACAATCCATCTCGCACGCTGTCCCGCCTTACGCTCCATCCCGGAAATCTCATAAAAGCAATGCTATTAAGTGAGTTTGTTTTCCCGGAGAGGTGAGAGGTAATTGACTTATCCCTCACATGTAAAACCATAATTTGAAATTCTGTAGCTGTCGTTACCGAAAAGTTCAGGACTTCAACATTGGAAATGTCAGGTTGTTGCGATTCGATGGTCCCTTTGAACGGCTAAAGCACTCCCAGCCTTGCGTTTGCGGCAACTGACCCTGGATTTGCGAACTGGGTGTAGCAATGAAAATGTCCCTCTACACCTGTTGCAGCTCTGTTACAACAGCAGAATGTCTGGAAATGTCAGGTCAGTGCAGACTAGAATTTGTCTATGGACATTGAACAGGCTTTAGAACTGGCTAACAATGTGCTTTCTGGGCAGATGAATCGACGTTTGAGCGACGTGGAAACGTTGATTTTGCGTGGTGCTTGGGACCGCCAAACCTATGAAGATATTGCAGCGACCTCTAGCTACGCGGAAAGCTATATCCGCAAGGATGCTGGACCGAAGCTCTGGCGCGATCTAGCCACAGCCCTGGGGGAACCCCTCAGTAAAACCAACTTCAGGGCCGCCCTAGAGCGGCGATGGGACAAACCGTTGACATTGGCGTCCCCCGTCCCCCCATCGATTCCCCAGACAGATTACCTCTATTGCAAGACGGACTGGGGCGAAGCGATGGATGTGTCTGTCTTTTTTGGACGGTCTGTGGAACAGGAGACGTTGACCCAGTGGGTGTCCACAGACCGCTGCCGTTTCATTTTGTTGTTGGGCATGGGGGGCATTGGCAAAACGGCACTTTCCATCAAAGTGGGTCAGCAGGTTCAGTCGGACTTCGAGTTTGTCATCTGGCGGAGTCTGCGGAATGCGCCCCCCATATTGGATCTATTAGCAGATCTCATTAAGTTCCTGTCACAACAACAGGATGTGCAGATTCCCTCAACGGCTGAGGCTGGGGTGTCCCAACTGCTCCAGTATTTAAGACAACACCGTTGTCTGCTGATGTTAGATAATGCCGAATCGATCTTGCAGGCGGGCGATCGCAAACGCAGCTATCGACCCGAATATGAAGGCTATGGGCAGTTGTTTCAAAAAGTGGGCGAAACATCCCATCCCAGTTGCCTGATGGTGACGAGTCGCGAACTGCCTCAAGGTCTGGAGAAGCAAATTGGTAAAGAACTTCCTGTACGGAGCCTCACCATCAGTGGACTGTTGCGCCATGACGGACAAGCCTTCCTCGAAAGCATTGCTAAGTTTCAGGGGTCTGCTGCTGAGTGGGAGGCGATTCTGCAACGCTATGCGGGCAATCCACTTGCGCTGAAGATTGTTGCTTCCTTTATCAATGAAATTCTGGCCGGAGATTTAAGCCAATTCTTTTCATTCCTGGGTGAATCATCTTTTATTTTTGATAATATTCGGGATCTTTTAGATCAGCAGTTTCTGCGACTTTCGCTTCAGGAACAAGCGGTGATGATTTGGCTAGCCATTAAACGAGAACCCGTCACCCTAGCCGAATTAGCCGAGGATCTAGTCGAACCGATTTCTCCCCCTGAACTCCTTCAGGTGATGATGGCGCTGCAAGGACGGGCGCTCATCGAGAAAACAAAAAATCAATTTACCCAACAGCCTGTGGTGATGGAGTATGTCACAGACGCCTTCATTGAACAAATCAGTCAACAGATCTGTGGCTGGCAAGCGGGCGATTCAATCGGTGAATTGAATGGATTACGCGACTATGCCCTGATCCATATCGATGCTCAAGAATATGTGAGGGAATCCCAAAGACGTCTCATTCTCAAGCCCATTATCCAAAAACTCTTGGCCCATTTTAGGGAAGTTTCACATCTTGCGCACCATGTTCAGCATATCTTAGCGGCATTACGGGGAAATTCGCCCCAAAAAATGGGCTATGGAGCCGGAAACATCCTTAATTTACTCAGCTTTTTACAAGTTGACTTAACAGGCTATGATTTCTCTCGCCTGACCTTATGG
>JBAVRC010000284.1:0-6259 GCA_049694615.1 Thermosynechococcaceae cyanobacterium
TTATTTCCAGTGCTCAACAAGAAAGGGCAGACCCTAAGTCTGCCCCTTAGACCTGACCTCCAAATCCTGACTCTCGCCATCTAGTAACGCCGAGATGAGCGGTTCTTGTTTTCCCAGTTTCCGCCAAAAGATCGTTTTTCTTCACGGGGCTTCGCCTTGTTCACCTTCAAATTCCGACCCATCCACTCAGCACCATCCAACGCTTCAATCGCGGCGGTTTCTTCAGCTTCCGTCTGCATTTCTACAAAGGCAAACCCTCGAAAACGCCCGGTTTCACGGTCCATAGGGCACTGAACGCTCTTAACCGTCCCATACTCCGCAAAGGTTTGCGTGAGGTCATCCTGCGTCACCTCGTAGGATAGATTACCAACGTAGATCGACATAGCGCATCTCCAAAATCATGGACTAGAGAGTTAGATTCGGAGAAACGCTTGTGAAAGGCATTACCCAACCGAAAATAATCTTCATTGAGCATCCTAGCACAACACGATCGGTGCTGAATGGCGGCCATAGATTCAGACCAACTAAGGATCTTAACCTCTGCAATGCATTCCTCTCTAGCTTAGCTTTAACCTGGTCAAAAAGAATGCAATCAGCACTGATCGCCCCAAATAGTATCCCCTGTTATCAGAAATCGGATCTGGGTTGGGTGCGGTTCATCAAGCGCCTTGTCTTATTCATCATCAATGTTAGGGTCTGCCTCATCCGAGCGGCTAGACCGAATTTCCGCCTTGAAACCCTTTAGGGCCTTGCCAATGGAGCCGCCCAGTTCAGGTAACCGTTTCGGGCCAAAAATCAACACCGCTGCCAAAATAATTAGGCTAACCTCTAACCATCCTAAATTGAACATCATTCCACGCTCCTTAGGGAAAACCATCACCCGCAGGTTCGAAAACCCCCTAGGGTCACTTCAGATTCAACTTAAACACTGACCCCCTATTCTTTTCACCCCCAAACTGAGTTGTGCCATAGAGATTGCCCTTGCCGGAAGTCAACAGCGCATTATCCAGGGTTACCCCGCCCCAAGGGCTATCCCCATCATTCTCCACACTGTTATCAAAACTGTACAAAGAGGTAAACTCCCCACCAGCCGCAATTTTGAAAACGGTTCCATTGGCATCAGAGCCACCTTCATAGGTCGTTCCGTAGAGATTACCGAGTTGGTCTAGCACAACGCCTGTAATAGGACAGGATCCCTTGACAAAGTTAAAACTATGCAAGGTTTTGAATTCCTTCCCGTCAGCGTTCAGTCTGAAGACAGTCCCATAGTTGAAGTCTCCGCCCTTGCAAGTGGTTCCGTACAACTTACCGGCTCCGTCACGCACCAACGTTGAGTAAGGATAGGCCCCGTTAGTCCCAGTAAAATTTTGGAGTACAGTAAACTTCCCCTTGAAAATCTTGAAGACAATTCCCTTATTGGCCTTGCCGCCCAAGTAGGTCGTTCCGTACATTCCGGAACTGTCTCGCAGCACCCCCCCATAAGGCCTTGCGGTACTTAAGCTAAAACTATAAATCGACGTGAGTTTTCCGCCGGGAGCCAGTTCAAAGGCTGTACCATAACCGGTTTTTCCGCCGCCAGGGGTTGTCCCATAAAGATTACCCTTTGTGTCCCGCTGTACCCCTGCCGTTGGCTGCAATCCGTCGCTCCCAATAAAACTATGTTGTTGGGGCGTAATGGGCTTCCCTGTGGCATCGAATGTAAAGACCGTTCCCTGCCCGTTTGCCCCACCTCGATTAGTGGTGCCGTAAATCTTTCCGGTGCTATCCAGAATCAATCGTCCCATGGGGTTAGCCCCATCGTCTTTTTTAAAGCTATGGAGCGGATTTAATTTGCCCGTGGCAGGCGGATTATTGATCGGGAAGGCAAAAACGGTGCCATAGTCATCAGCACCCCCTTGGAAGGTTGTACCATAAATCTTTTTTTGGGTCTTGTCTAGGTCAGGGCTAGACAAGGGATATGTCCCATCTTTGTCGTCAAAACTGTACAGAATGGTTGCTTTGACCCCAGGGGCCGGTCCCCGAACACCCTGCGTGCGTCTTAGCGGCGGCTTGGCCAACTTGAGGTCAAAAGGCAATAGGAGCGGCAGCTTCGGCAAAGTCCGCGCTTGGGATAGGGTGCCTGTAACAAGGTTGGCGGTGAGAGAGACCAGCGTTGCCGATAAGCCCAAAACAACAGGAACCAACACTTTCACGGTCTTGGAAGACGGAATCATAGGACTATCAACCTAACTGAATAAAAAACGAAACAGACATAAAGTGGGTGACTTTATTCGCTAAGACAAGACCTAGAATCGTTCGCCAAAGCCGAATTGGAAACGGCTGCCGCCATCAATGTTCCAGCCGTAGTCTAAACGAACAGGACCAATGGGCGTTTTGACTCGCACCCCAACCCCATACCCGAGACCGTCCCCTGGCTTACCTCGCACAATACCGGGCGAACCTGGCACATCGTCTTGGGTGCCGAGGAGGGTACCATAGTCTACAAACAAAACGCCTCCGATTCCGCCCAAAAATTTGAGGAGCGGAAATCGATATTCGGCAGACGCCTGCAGGAAGGTGCGGCCACTCCCCACATCGCCTTCGTCATAGCCCCGGACAGAAGAACTTCCGCCCAAGGTAAAGGCTTCGTAAGGGGGCAAGTCCCCTAGAATTGTTCCGGCTTGAACGTTAAAAGCTAAGGCTTGCGGGCCTTTGGTGAAGTTAATTAACTTAACGGGAAGAAACTGGCTATAGCTGGCGCGCAGCCGCGTCATGGTAATACTGCCCAAACCGACGGGAATCGATTGATCCAGACCGATACGAAGTACAGACCCTTTGGTGGGTGTAAGGGGATCGTTGCGAAGATCGCGCGATAGCCCGAGTTGAACGGTCAATAGGTCATCTTGCCCTGTACCGCTGAAGCTGAGATTGTTCCCAAAAATGTCGTATTTGACGATATCAAAATTGTCATCGCGAATGGAAATTCGTTGATATTGAATTCCCGCAGACGCGGTCCAGGCTTTGGCTATTTTGTCTGGGTCTTTGGTTAAGGGTCGGGCAAAGACGACGCTTCCCCCCAGTCGGTTGACCCGAGGCGTTGTACCTGTATCCCCAAAAATTTGACCGTCGATGGGTACGGGCGGGATAGGAATGTCATTTGGATCGCCAATATTGATGTCGGTTTTGCCGCCATCAAACACCAAGGGAACCGTTAAACGGTTGAAGAGATTGACGGTATAGGAGGTGCGGTAGGGATCGGTGGCGATCCAAGGATCGGTGAAACTGGCATCGAATAAAATTTCGCGGGTGCCGACTTGAATCGACGTGTTGAGTTTTTGGTTATTGCCGCCCAAGTTGTTTTGGGTATAGGAGGCGGTGCCAAATAAGCCGCTGTTAGAGCTAAAACCCGCACCCGCCGAGAAGTTGCCGGTTTTGCGTTCTTGCACGTTCAGGTTGACGACAACCTTGCGAGGGTCTTGCCCTGGTTCGAGGGCAACTTGAATATCTTCAAACAGCCCTAACCCAAAGACCGTCCTTAAGTCTCCTTGTAGTTTGTCGCGATTGAGGACGTCCCCTGGTTTGGTACGCATTTCCCGCGTAATAATAAATTTCCGGGTTCTGCCTTTGGTGGGTTCGCCATCTTTGCTTTTATAGCGCACGTCGATGCCTTCGATGACGCCCTCAGCCACCTGTAGAGTCACGGTTCCGTCGGGATCGATTTGGGGCGAGCCAACGACCTGGCCCAGGACATAGCCTTTGTCCTGATAATACTGATTGACGGCTTTGATCCCGGTTTGCAACTCGCGGAGGTTTAAGATTTTGCCGTACTGGGGCTGGAAGATTTCGGTAATTTTTTCGGGGGGGAGGACTTGATTGCCTGCGGCTTGGACGGAGCGAAGGACTGGATTTGGCTGCACGACATAGGTAACCCGGACCCCCAGAGGCGTGTCTGATGGCTCAGCCCGGACGGCGCTGAAGTATCCCGTGGCAAAAATGGCGTTGATGTCAACTTGGAGTTGCGATCGCGTTGTAACCTGCCCCGGTCGCGTGGAGATGGCTTCATAGACCTTATCGACCAGTTCGCCATCAGCCCCTTGGACCAGAACCTCTGATACCAAAACTTGTCGTTCCGGTTGTTGTGGGGCAGTTTCTGCTGCAGGCGGTGGCGGCGGTAGCTCAGGGGAAGACGTGGTGGGTGGCGGTGGCGGCGGTTGATCCGGGGATGAAGTGGGCGGGACTTCGGGGACACCCGTGGTGTCGGGAGGCGTAGCTGTTGTGCCGGGGGGTTGAGCGGGAGTCGAATCAGGACCCGATTTCGGCAAGGGAAAAATTTGTCTGGCACCGTCTGGGTCTGTGGGCGATTGAGCCAGCGCAGGCAATGGTTGATGGTGAAATACCATCGCTGTGGGGTCAGTTGGGTTTTCCCCTAGGCTTGAGAGGGTATCCAGACTGACAGTATCGGGACTCAATTGAGTTGAGGCTTGGGCTGCGATCGGCGTCGCTGCACCTAAAACCGCCGAGAGGGTTAGGACGGTTCTAAAAACGGGAGAATTGATCATAAATGGATAAGTCTTTTGCGCCACTTCACACACCACAGGCAACAGCATTTTCAATTCGATCTTGCGTTGAACCGTCTCGTTGGAGTTGGATTTACGCAGGGATTGTACCGTACTGACCACCGCCTAGCTAGACGGCTTGTGCCAGTACACGTTCCATCACGCGGGCATAGGCTTGCTCAACCTGCCCCAGATCGCGACGAAATCGATCTTTGTCGAGGACCCGTTTGTTGGGGTCAGATTCGGACTGGTCCCATAGCCGACAAGTGTCAGGACTAATTTCATCGGCCAGGAGCAGGTTCTGGTGTTTGTCGAACCCGAACTCCAATTTAAAGTCAACCAGGGTAATGCCGCAGTTTTGAAAAAAGTCGATCAGGAGTCGATTGATCTGGAGTGCCATCTGTTTCAGTTGCTCGATCTGTTCCGAGGAGGCGAGATTTAGAATCTGGATGCGATCGCCCGTCAGCAGCGGGTCGCCTAAGGGATCGCTTTTGTAGTAGAAATCGACGAGGGGGAATTTCAAAGGTGTACCTAAGGCAAGTCCTGTCTGTTGACAGAGACTCCCGGCAGCAATGTTCCTGACGACTACTTCTAGGGGAATAATCGCAACGGCTCGAACCCGCATTTCGTTGTCGCTAGGTTGATTGATAAAGTGGGTGGAAATACCCGCTGTTTCGAGTATTTTGAACAAATGAGCTGATATAGCACAGTTCATGCGACCTTTACCCACAATTTCCCCTTTTTTTTGCGCATTAAATGCGGTAGCGTCGTCCTTAAAGTAGGACAGGAGAATGTCGGGGTCGTCTGTGGGGTAGATGATTTTGGCTTTCCCTTCGTAAAGCGGTGTAGCGGCAGGCATAGGTGTTCCGAAAACGCGAATGTTACAAATATTTGTAAAGGTGTTCCGTGCCATCATACGCTGGGATGGGGTCAATGTGTTGACAGATGTTTGGAACGTTTTGAGCTAGGAGACCTTGAAATGTACGCGCAAGGGGAAGGTAAACAACCCGTTGGTCAATTCCGTAAACCATTGGGAGACTTGCTGTGTTTCTTCGCCCGGAGTGCTACCGAGCAGGAGGGTACCGGCAATTTCAAAGGTCAGCTTTTTCAATTCGCCGAACCAGATAAAGTTGCCCAGATGGTCTCACTGCTCTAGGTAGCGCTGACTAATGCGGGTTATGGCGTCGAGATAACGGTGTCGAGATAACGGTCCAGCGCCTTGCCATAAAAAGCAGGCATCAATAACCGCCGATTGCGGCAGCGATCGCGACAGGGGCTTCAGTCATTTGTTCTCGTACAGTGATAAGAGAAGTGCGTCTTGTCGTTATGGTTCTACTGTTGTGTGATTTCCCATTTTGCGCTGACGACTATTGATATTGTTTTGATAACTATAGCGATTTCCCGATGAATGAAGTGCATCGGAAGATTTACTGTATAGGCATTACAGATGCCATGCTTTACTTCACTCTAGTGAAAACTGCTATAAAGCCATAGGGTACCTGCTACAAGTACCCTATAGAAAAAGCCCATTAATCTATGGAAGATCGAAGTTTTGGGTTATGCTTTTCGAGACAGATAAGCCCCTGTTGTATTTGGCTGTGACGGTTACTTTAAACTCTCAGTTCGCGTGAATTTTTTAAGAGTATTGTGAATTCCCAGATCCTGCCTTACAGATAGGTCTGTTGAGAGGGGATGGCAAGCGTCGAAAGTCTGCTATACCTAGC
>JBAVRC010000285.1:0-5610 GCA_049694615.1 Thermosynechococcaceae cyanobacterium
GAGAGGTCTTTGCCTTTGGCCGTTTGGCAATTCCAGCGTTGCAGGGGCAGTCCCGACAGTTTGACCAACGCAATATTCTCTTGATGGCTGAGGGTGCCACCATAGACCAACTCGCATTGGATCTCGAAGCGTTCGGCAATCAGTTTGTAAGCCCAAGCCGAAGCCATGGCATCGGGATCGGGAAAGTCTTGCAACACCACCAAATGGCGATCGCCGCGATGTTTGTCTAAAACCCGAATCAGCGCTTCGGTTCGTTGCTCGGCAACGCGCTGGACTGCGTTCGGCAGCAGCAGGGTTGGCGACGAGAGGCGAGACGGCAACGTATCAGGGACGCCGTTGCTGGACGCTTTGGGTTCTGCAACAGCGATTTCGATAGACTCGTCAATTTCGACAGAGGAGACAGGACTAAACACCATAGGTTGCTCAAGGAGAATACGGACAGGACGCGGAACAAACAGACTCGGAACGAATCTCACACCCTCTTATGCATCATTCAGAAACGGAGGCACATCCATTTAGATCGTTAACAGACCACAACAGCGAACACTAAACGCTCAACCGATGGTCTCAAGCACTTACCTTTCATTTTTCTCGGAAACTGGCTGAAATACAACCGTATGCCGTCCACTCGTTATAGTCCGATCATATACTTGCGCCATTCTTGATGACCGCCATTTTGCAGATGCTTATTGACCTCGAAATACAAACTGCTATAGGGGCGTCTCGGATTTTGCCGCAGATGCATGTGGGCTTCAGTGGGGGTCCGGTTGCCTTTGCGGACATTGCAGCGGACACAAGCAGTCACCATATTTTCCCAGCTATCCCCGCCTCCCCGCGATCGCGGCAGCACATGATCTAAGGTTAAGTCTTCCCCGGTATAGCCGCAGTATTGACAGGAATGGCCATCGCGATACAGGATATTGCGGCGGGTCAGGGCAATTTCTTTATGGGGCAAATGAATGTAATGCCGGAGTCGTATCACCGTCGGCAACGGGAAATTGGAATAAATATATTTGCCGTTATGCTCAACCTGCTCAGCCTTATTCTTGAGCAGTAATATAACGGCACGACGCCAACTGGTGATGTTCAGAGGTTCGTAGGAGGCATTTAGAACCAGAACTTTGCCCATGGAGACTTGACAAAGGGGTTTCCTAAAGATATTAGCATAGCCAGCCTAGGGTTAAAATCGCGGCTAAATGGGTTTCTCAGCACCCCGCAAACCGAATTTTAGGAGAACCGACTCGATAGGTTCGGTAAATACCCCTTCATGATTGAGGCTCCAGAGCGCCACTATAGAAGACGAAGAGTGCCAAATGCATCCCTACGTATCTCTGGAAAAGGAGCAATATAACGTCCTATGGCAAAAGTTGTCGGAATTGACTTGGGTACAACCAACTCCTGCGTGGCTGTCATGGAAGGCGGCAAACCAACGGTCATTGCAAATGCCGAGGGGTTCCGTACAACCCCATCGGTGGTGGCCTTTGCCAAAAATGGCGATCGCCTCGTGGGGCAAATTGCCAAACGCCAATCGGTGATGAACCCAGAAAACACGTTCTATTCGGTGAAGCGCTTCATTGGCCGTCGGGTGGATGAAGTGGGCACGGAAATGACGGAAGTGTCCTACAAGGTGCTGAACGTCAACGGGAATGTCAAGGTAGACTGTCCCTCTGCCGGGAAGCAGTTTTCGCCCGAAGAAATTTCGGCGCAAGTCCTGCGCAAGTTGGTGGATGACGCCAGCAAATACTTGGGCGAAAAGGTGACCCAAGCGGTCATTACGGTCCCCGCTTACTTTAACGACTCCCAACGCCAAGCCACTAAAGATGCGGGCAAAATTGCTGGGGTCGAAGTGCTGCGGATTATTAACGAACCGACGGCGGCATCTTTGGCCTATGGGTTAGACCGCAAGAGCAACGAAACCATTTTGGTTTTCGACTTGGGCGGTGGAACCTTTGACGTGTCCATTTTGGAAGTGGGCGACGGCGTGTTTGAAGTGTTGGCCACCTCCGGCGATACCCACCTGGGTGGTGACGACTTCGATAAAAAGATTGTGGATTATCTGGCCGGCGAGTTCCAAAAAGTCGAAGGCATTGATCTGCGCAAGGATCGTCAAGCCCTGCAACGGCTGACGGAAGCGGCAGAAAAAGCCAAAATCGAGCTATCTAGCGTGACCCAGGCTGAAATCAACCTGCCCTTCATCACGGCCACCCAAGATGGGCCGAAGCACCTCGACACCACCTTGACCCGTGCCAAATTTGAAGAACTGTGCTCGGATCTGATTGATCGTTGTCGCATTCCCGTTGAGAACGCGGTTCGCGACGCCAAGATTGACAAGAGCGCCCTCAATGAGATTGTGCTTGTCGGCGGTTCCACCCGGATCCCGGCGGTGCAAGAAGTGGTGCGGAAAGTCTTGGGCAAAGAACCCAACCAAACCGTGAACCCAGATGAAGTGGTGGCCGTGGGTGCTGCCATTCAAGCCGGGGTCTTGGCTGGGGAAGTCAAGGACATTCTGCTGTTGGATGTGACGCCATTATCCTTGGGGGTTGAAACCCTCGGTGGCGTGATGACCAAGCTCATTACTCGCAACACCACTATCCCGACCAAGAAGTCCGAGGTGTTCTCCACGGCGGTGGATGGACAAACCAATGTAGAAATTCACGTCCTCCAAGGGGAACGGGAATTGGCAACGGACAATAAGAGTTTGGGAACCTTCCGTCTGGATGGCATTCCTCCGGCTCCCCGTGGCGTGCCTCAAATTGAGGTCATTTTCGATATCGATGCAAACGGTATTTTGAATGTGACGGCCAAGGACAAGGGCACGGGCAAGGAACAGTCCATCAGCATTACCGGAGCCTCAACGTTGTCGGACAACGAAGTGGATCGGATGGTGAAGGACGCCGAAGCCAATGCCGAAACGGATCGCCTGCGCCGCGAAAAAATTGAGGTCAAGAACCAAGCCGATACCCTCGTCTATCAAGCCAAAAAACAAATTGAGGAATTTGGCGATAAGGTCTCCGGGGCCGATAAGGACAAGGCAGAAGGTCTGGTCAAGGATCTCGAAGCGGCGATCGCCAGCGACGATACGGAGAAGATGAAGAGCGCCACCACGGAACTGCAACAAGCGTTGTATTCCATTGGGACGAATATGTACCAACAGGCGGGCGCTGGGGCTGCACCAGGGCCAGATGGCGCTGCACCCGGACCGGACAGCCCAAGCGGCGGTTCTGCTGACGATGATGTGATTGACGCTGAGTTCTCTGAGAGCAAGTAGGTTCGCCAAGCCCCTTACCTGGATCCTGAACTGGAGCAGGTAGGGGAGATCTTGGGCTGTGTTTTGGCGTTGATCAATTGCTCCTCATGACTTCCCCTTGTTGCACTCTTTTCGTCAAGGGGAAGTTTTTTTGGGCGATCGCAAGGGACGGCGGTTGCTGGGTTAGCGGTGTTGGTGTTATATTCGTTAAGGCAAGAATGCAGAATGCTTCTGCTTTAATAGGTCGCATACGAGGGTCGGTGCCCGAGTGGTTAATGGGGGCGGACTGTAAATCCGCTGGCTACGCCTACGCTGGTTCAAATCCAGCCCGGCCCATGCACCTATGTTATTGCCCGTGTGGCTCAGTGGTAGAGCACACCCTTGGTAAGGGTGAGGTCACGAGTTCAATCCTCGTCACGGGCTTTGGTTGGGGAACCATACACAGTAAGGCTTTTGGGAGTTCTAACCAACTTCTGAAGGTCATGCTTGATTGTCAATAAGGCAACGAAGCTAGGCCGTTAAGGGTTGTTTGGGGCGCTAAAGTTACCCCGGAATTTACCCCGCTATGTCAGCAGTCACAATTGAGAATCACGATTGACGGTATCGGCTCCGATGGCTGTACCAAGGCAAGCGCTACACCATGAGCTGTGGGGTATCTGCCACCCCAACCGAAAAGGCGATCGCCAGCGGTACCCCCGCGTCCCAATAACTCTTGAAAGGATGTTCGTCTCCCTTTACATTCAAAATAACCTCATTGCTAGTGGGACATATTTCGACCAGCACGCCTAGCTGCCGCATCTGAGCCATCAGTTCAAAGGGATTGTCTTCATAGAGAATATCGACCCCGTGCCCAATGCGCTTAGCCTGACCCATTTCTACCGCTTGGCGAATATGAAATCGCAATGCCTCAGTGGGGACTAATCCCAGGGTTAACTCACCCGCATGGAGCGATATTTTAGTATCAGGAAATTGGCTGTGGAGGAATTTCAACATCTCCATTTGGAGGGTGTAGTCGCGCAATGCCACGGGATGATCTTCTGGTGCAACTAAGTTCATCCCGACCACACGCGGATCGATCTTGGCTAACTCGAAGGCATAGACAAACTGAGCAAATACTTCTTCCGGCGGTTTTGTCCGCGTGGTTTGTTGCAAATAGCGGACCGTTACACCGCAACCGGCCTGTGCAGACGCTGTGCCGCAGCCTAAAGTGTGTGAAACCTGACGTTCTAAATCGGCTAAATCCTGGGTACCTTTCTCGACCAGCGTCTTTAAGCCGCCCTCTAGTAATTTCTGACGCATTTGCACAAAGTTAGGGTTCCAGCCCACTTGCTTGCCCAGTTGGCGGACTTCGCTTCCCTGAACGGTCAACATTAGCTCTAGGTAGGAAATATGCTGAGAAGCCGCGCGATTGGCGACTTCTGCCACCATGTCATCTTGACGAGACGGTGCAGAAGAAATGGGCGAGAAGCTCCCAAATGCCTCAAAGAATTGATCGTGCCCAGATTTCTTCGCAAAGCTTAGATTACGCGTCGAAAATTGATTGATTAAGGCATCGTAAGTTTTGGTACGGTTAAACAATTCGGACGCCGGGAAATAGGTATTACTCTGGTTGCACGCCTTCGGTTCAATCAGGGCGATCGCGCTTGGATCGACGCAATAGCCATCTTCCGCGGCCCATTTCAGATAATGCTCGGCATAAACGGCACCGCTTAAGTGACTATGAATATCCCCGCCCTTGGGCATGCGCTGCAAAAACGCACGCAAGACAGGCGGGCGATCGCGATGTTTTTCAAACCAGGTTGCAACTTGCGTTTCAGAGCGTTGACGGGTGCTTTGGGCCGTGGGTGCTTCTCGCGCAGCAACCCCTGAAACAAAGATACTAGAACAGACTAATAATCCCCAAAACAATTGCCGATTAAAGGATTTGGGCATTGGAAGATGCATCCGCAACTAGGGTACATACAGGTTCAGACTACACCTCAAAACAAGGAATGATCATGAATTTTCAATAAGGAATCCCAGTCGCACAACTATAAAACGCATTCGACCATCTGAGGCGATCGCCCATCCCATGTCGACGAGTTTGGACAGGCCGAGTATTAGCCCAATCGCTGCATTTGTAAGCTATTTGAGTAAAAACCACGGGCAAACGTGCGGGTCGTCGAGCGCGTTCGATATGGTCGATGTAGACTCAACCACTCTGGACTGAAAGTCCAGAGGTTGGATTTGGACTGAAAGTCCTATTCCACTCAGGACTAAAGTCCTTCCTTACTCCAACACAAAATTATCGCTGTCACGATTGGATGGATGTCGATGATGCTCCAGATATTCCTCTACCATCCTTTCGCTTATATTCCCTGTAC
>JBAVRC010000286.1:0-3826 GCA_049694615.1 Thermosynechococcaceae cyanobacterium
AGAATTTGGTGACTTAAACCAAGCGCTCAAGGATCCGAAACAGAAAAAGCTGCTTATTCAGGAAGTGAATCAAGCCATGACAGATGCGGAAAATAAATTCCGTAGCTTGATTGAGAAAGGAAATGTACCTAACAAAGATGGGAGGATTTCATGGAACAACGAACGGATAGAGCCTACCGCTTAAGTTGGGACTTTGATCATCTAGAAATTTCTAATCAAGAGAATGATATTGAAATTCGTGAATTTCCAGGATGGGAAAATACTTCAAAGCTGACGAAGACAGATCTTTACGAGCTACCTGAACCAATTTTTTTTGAGGGTGACTTTGAAGTGCTACCTTACACGGATTTTCCAACAAACAATGTGTACTGGCCAGTGATGTCAAGGCGTATGTATTATACGTTACTGGCATTAGGGAACTTTCCACATCGGGTAATTCCGATTGCAATCATGAATACCAGGATGTCCCCCTTTGAATCGTCTCAATCTCTTCTCGCTGATGGTCAGCCAAATCCTGAAGTCACAAACTTTGATGATTTTGTGGCTGTGCAGTTGTTAGAAGAGAGTGACTACTTTGATTTTGAACGTTCAGAATATGAGCCAAGTCCAAAATTTCCACAATGGGTTCGTTCAGTAGATCGATATGTTTTGACTGAACCACCTGAAGGATTTCCACCTTTATTTCGATTGGCAGCTTATTCAGTAGCACTCTTTATTTCAGCCGATGCACGTGCAGCTTTGAGAGAGGCAGGTATTCGTGGTGTCGCTTATGAATTCCTAGATAATCCATTGCAAGATGAAATTGACAACCCCGTTCAGCTCCCTACCTATTCTTAGATAGGAGGATTCCATGGAAAAACAAACAGACCGAGCCTATCGCTTAACCTGGGAATTTGATCACATGGAGTTCTATGACGGCGAATGTGAGATAGAGCTTCATGAATTTCCAGGATGGGAGAAGACAAATGGTTTCTATAAAACAACTCTTTATAATCTCCCTGACCCCATTGTATTTGAAGCAGATTTTGAGGCATTAACTCGTACAGATTACCCGATAAGTAATGTGGGCTGGCCTATTATGTCACGGCGAATGTACTACACATTACTCATGGTTGGTGATTTCCCTCATCGAGTGTTTCCCGTTGCAATGGTAGATGACACATCTTTTATCTTTGAATCAGAGCGACGATTCTTGGCTGATGGCAAACCAAATCCAGAAGTTACAAATTTTGATGATTTTGTGTCTATACAAATTTTGGAAGATAGTGATTATTTCGATTTTGAGCATTCAGCATATGAAGCGAGTTCTGATTTTCCAGAATGGGTTACTTCTGTGGAAAGATATGTATTAAATGAGCCATCACAAGGATTCCCACCATTATTCAGATTAGCTGCTGACTCTGTCGTGCTATTCATATCAGCTAAAGCTCGCGAAGCTTTAAGAGAATCAGGTATACGTGGCACTGCTTACTATGCCCTGGATGATGGATTTTCATTCCAGGGCGAGGTAGATATCCCTGTTGAAGTTCCAACATATCCTTGATGGTAGATTGATCATGGAGCGACCAACAAGAGATAGAGCCTACAGCCTAATCTTAGAATCCGAGAAATCGATTTCGGCAGCCGCACATAAAATGAGAATGCTACGTTCTGTGCCAGATAAGTTAAAGATACTGCACAGCAAATCCAGGGCCAGAGGGTTGGTCGTTTTTTCTGGCGTAAGGGATTGAGGAGCTGAAGTTGATGTTTCTTCGCCTTGCGGGCTTAATTGCTGCCACATTCTTAGGCGCAGACGCGTAATCTCTTGACACAGGAGATCAAAACTTTGTTTTTGCCAGCTCATAAAAATTTTGGTGTTATTATTGAATACATTCATGTTTGAAGGTTTGTCATAGCCTATCGAAGTTAAAAAGGGTTGTCGAGGTGTGCAATGAGTGGCGAGTATGCAGAGCGCGAGAAGCGGCCACACAGAATACCCGAACAAGCGACCTATTATCGAGAACCAGACCCTTTTGCAAGTGCCCAGCCCTCCTCCCCCTTTGTCGAGCTGGGAGCTGAATATGCCAAAGGCTACCCCGCCTTTCGCCGCAGTATTGTTGACGATGTCCTAGCTGCTAAAAAAGCTAGAGAAACGGGTCAAGGACAAAAAACTGCAGTCGCAACGCCATTAACGCAGGGGTCACCCCCTCCAGACAGAACACACAGCCCTCAACCGCAGACCCTGTCCCCTCCAGGTGGTGTCATCAAGCCTGAACAGACGATTGCGCCAGACACCACACCCCCAACCGTAGACCCAGACCCAACCAAAACAGCAGCCTCCTTTCCCCAAACCGAGCCTGTCCTAATCGCCCAGAGTATCCCCTTTCCGTCGGCCCCCTTTCCACCCTTACCTGCCCCACCTAATCTATGGCCTGCCCTCAAGCAAGTCGCTCCCGTCATCAAGGGCGTTGGGAAAGCCGGGGGACTGCTACTTGGCTCCATCTTGGAAGGCATATTTGCTGAACCTGCGGGGGGCGAGGCCGAACTGGAATGGGAGCGTCAGAATAAACTACGACAGCAACAACAGCAATCTTAAACCCAAGGACAGCCCACACAAAAGGGGCAAGGGGGTGTTTCAACGCCAGTGCCAAGCGAGTCAAGTCCCGTTGTTGAATCGCCCATAGGACGGGAGACAGGTGTATCGCAGCAGCAGGCGTGGGACAAACAGCAACAACAGTGGGAGGCACAGTTTAAGGCCCAGCAGCGACAGTTTGAAGCGCAGATGGCATCCCAGGAAAGGTTATGGCAAGTCGAAGCGAAGCTCGATAAGTTTAGTGCCGGGTTTCTATTGAATGAAGCAGAACTCAATGACTTCCAGAAGGGGTTATCGCCAGAACAACGGCAGGGTGTACAGCAGGCAATGGCAGCACGCTATGCAAGAATGTTTGAATTATCCCAACAGGCAGATAACCCGTTTGACAAAGACCAGTCGCGACAGGTGCAGGGACAATTGACCCAGCAGGTCTTGTATGAGCGATATATCCCAGTACGGGAGATTTATCACTTTGGGGATAAGTTTTTGAATGGGTACAGCCCGCAGAAGATGCAAGCAGTGCGGGGTTATTTTGACCAGGTGTTTGAGGGCCATTATGCCAAGGGCATTCCAGAAGGAAAGCGGGCATCGATTATGGCTTATGCCGATGCGCGATACACCCAAGGGACGGGCAAGGAACCGAATCGAGAGGATTTGTTGTGGAAGACGCTGAGGAACATTGAGGCATCGGAGCGGTTTCCTGATTTGTGGTTTCAGTTTAGAGCGGATTTGAATGGGGGTGTGAATAGTGGTGGGGCGATGAAGACGGTGAAAGGCGAGCCGTTGCCGCCACTGGGAGGATTTGGCGAGGGACCTTCGATTTCGCCGGAGGTGCTCAAGCCAGAAACCTTTCCAACGGGTGGACAATCCCTGCCACCATTGGGCGGGTTTGGGGAAGGTTCTAATATTTCACCGGAACTATTGAAACCAGAAACATTTCCGTCTAGTGGCGAAAAACTGCCACCTTTAGGTGGATTTGGAGAAGGCCCTCAGCCCAAGGTCAGTAATGTGATGCTTTCTCAATCTATTCCTTGGAAACCGTCCATGACCGAAGACGAGGCTAAAATTTATACGAGTGAAAGTTACTATAAAGATAGAGTTTTCTATCATGATACTAATCGAAGTGGAGCTAAGTAGGTTTGGGTTGAAAAGCGAAGGTATATGGAGGAAGATTGAGGGAGAGAATCCCATAATGGAGCAACTGCATGAGACCCCGCCTCCAAGCCCACCTGACGCCAGAAGAAGACCGAACCT
>JBAVRC010000287.1:0-4180 GCA_049694615.1 Thermosynechococcaceae cyanobacterium
TATGGTGCGGATTTCCCGTTCCAAGGCTTCGACGGTGGTAAACCGTCCGCTCTGGGTGGCCATCAGGCTTGGATGGTGGGCGATCGCCTGATTCAAGTCATCGATGCCGAAGGCTTGAATGTGGTCAAAGCCATAGCGGTACAGGTCTTCCCGGCTGAAGCTGACCGAGCGCTCCGAAAAATGACGGATGGCGCTTTCAAGTTCTTCGGCAGCGGTTCGATGTCCGAACAGGGAGACTGCTTGCTGGCTTGGGGTTGGGGACGAAATCCCTAATGTTGATGCCTCTGCCTGTAACCGTGCAGCAAAGACTTCGAGGGTTTCGTCTGCCTGTTTCGCCTTGCGGGTGGTTAAGACCGCACCGTCTCGATTTTCAGGCGTCACCTCTACCCCCCGACGCTCCAAACTTTCCACAATTTGCCGCGATCGCTTGCTGAAGGCTTCAATATCGCCTCGGCTATAGCCTCGAATCTCGAAGGAGCCGCCTTTCTCCAAGCGGGTTTCGTAGATCTCGTAGCCCAAGGCTTGTACCTTCTGAGCTAATACATTCCGGTAATAGCTGCCCAACCATTCGGCGTCCACGATGCCTTCGTGCCAGAGCGATCGCCATTGTCCGTCTGGGCAATGGGTGCCGTTCATGATCACGCAATGGCTATGCAACTGCATGTCCTTTTCGCGTGAGGTGTGATGCGGAATGATCGCTGCGATGAGGTTTTCGGTATTAAAGACCTTGCGTTCTCCGGCCACGGTGATTCTGGCCTGGGCATAGAGGGCTTCCACCTGGTCCAAGGTGTCCTGAACCGCCTCTAGGTGGGCATCGAAAAGGCGTGAATCGCCGCCTAGATGCAAGGCCATCGACACGGATTTGGGTGCCGATAGGGTCAAGTCGTAGGCCAGACGCTCCTTTTTGTTTTTGTCTGGTCGCTCTCCGCGAATGCGTTGTTCGGTGACCGGTTGGTGGCCATAGAAGACTGTCTTGAAGTCGCTGCGGGCCACGTCTCCTTCGAGACCCAGCGATTTGGCCCCGTTGCCATGCCAGATGGCTTGGGTCATGGTTTTGCTGGCACTGGGGGTCTCCCCTTCGGCGTAATAGGCTTCCTGACTATCCTTGAGGGATTCGTCTTCGGTGTAGTAGTCTTCCTTTTCGCGGTTGCCTAAGGCGATCGTGCTCAAGCTTCTCATGGTGCTTTGCCCCCTTTAACCCCAACGAATAAGTTCAACTGTCCCCGTCGCTCCAGCTTTTCCATTCGGTTTTGACCCATGAACCGCCTGTCGTAACGCAAATGGCAGGGTGCACAGAGGGCTTTGAGATTGTCCAGGTGGTTGTTGCCGGGGTCTTGGTCCAGGTGCGCGACGGTCAGGACAAAGCGCTGCGGTCTGTACTGGACCCTGTTCTGCTCGTTCGTCAGTTCCTGAATCAATTCGGATCGCCATCGGGCGTTAAGCCGTTGCTCAAACCGGGCGATCGCTTCTCCCGGCAATCGGCAGGGTTTGCCGCACTGTTGGCACTGCCAGCGCGAGGCTGTCTTGACCGTCAGAGCAATCAAGTTCCAGTTCTGTGGATAGCGATCGCGTTCCATTGGCATGACCGTCAACCTTGTGAAAAAAATGCGGTGTCGTTAGATCTGCGAACGTACTACAAAATACTTCAAACGTGTTTCAATTTTGGATTTTGCGTTTTGCCCTCCCCCCATCGCTGAAATTGTCGTGCGCTGACTCGCAGTGTCGAAGGGTGTGTACCGCCCCGACCTCCTGAACTGTTATACCGACTCGACCCAAAAAGCGAACGCTCTATACGTTCCAAGGGGTTTGGGCCATAAGACCGACAGCAGACCGACAATTTTGGCGGTTTTGGGCCTCGTCGCAATACGGTCTCGAAATTTTTTTTTCAAAGTCTGTCGAACCGCGTTCGCTTTTGTTTCGCGATCGGTATAACAACGCAGGAGGACTAAAACTATGCAAACCGATTTGATTGTGGCGATCAACTTAGGCGCAAGCTTGACCAAAGCGTTTTACCGATACCGCTTGAATGGAGAATCGCCCGTTGAAGGACTCATGACCATGGAGAGCGCGGTACAACGAACCACGGCATCGCGATATGCGCTGCGCCACTATGTAGACGACAGCACCTCCCAGTTGGCTTTCGATGGAGAGCACTGGACGGTTGGTCTCAATGCGCGACATGAGGCAACCCTCATCAGCGCCACGGCTCCGAAGGTGCAGCACGCGATCGCCAAGTCGTTAGCGATTGTGGGACGAATCGTGGGTTCGATGGCCCCGATTAGTGCGCTTAAAGGGGCGCAGCTAGAGGTTGGGGTGTTGTTGCCCCTGGACGAAATGCGCGATGCCCAAGAATTGTCGGAGCGATTGGGGGAATTTCTGCACGGATTCGGCTTTAACGGTCGGCAGATCGAGGGTCTGGTCGTGCGCCAGATCCATGTCTCGCCAGAGGGGTACGGCATCTGCCGATGCGCCGCAAGATTTCCGTCCGGGGTGCTGATGTTTGGGCACCGCGATATTAGCTGGGTGCATTTGGAACAAGACAAAACGACCGGAAGTGCCTCCGTTGCGATCGCCGATAGTCGAACATTTTCGGGGTGGGGGATGTGTCGGCTATTGCGGGAAATGAGCTACGGGGTCAAGGACGAATTGCGAACCGCAGCGGCGATTTTTGCGGCGGGAGACGATTTGAAGGATAAGCACCTCCTGAAGGTGGCGGATCCTGAAGACCTAGTGCGAATAAAACGCGAGATTAAGGAGGCCAGGAATTTGGTCTGGCAGCAACTCTGGGATGAACTGGCCCACACGACGGCGCGTTCGGTAGAGAAGATCTATGGGGCAGGAGGCAACGCCTATTACTGGCGATCGCACCTGAAGCAGAAGCTAGGGTCGCGGGTGTCGTTGTGCGGGTCGCTGTTGAACCAGATGCAAGAACAATTTAGCGAATTGGCGAAGTCGCCGTTGCTGTATCGATGTGGGGATTGTTACGGGTTTTGGCAATCGTTGCTGGAATTGGCGGATCGGCGACTGTAGCCGGACTGGGCATTAACCGCAAAGCGCAACGTGGTCACTCTGGAGGCCATAGACGATGCCGAAGCGGGTTGAGATTGCGCTCAAGAAGTCGTTCTCCGGCACGTCGGCCAACGGGAAGACGTTCGGATGGCTGAAACGTACCTATGGAGCGGATATCGACCTAGCGATCGCGACTGCGGTGCGCTTAGTCTATTTGCCAGCCGCCTTGGCCGAAGAGTCGGGGGATGCGGCCAAGGCGGAGGTTGTAAGGTGCCGTCGCATTTTCGAGGAAAAGATGCTGGCAGTCGAGGGGACTGCCGCAGAATTTCAGCCCTTAAAGGACGAGCCAATCCGAAACGATTGGCCGGAAGACGAGGAAGACCCGGATGTCGAGTTGGATTTTGACGATTAAGGAGTTAGACCATGAATAAATCGGATTTATCGATTCAGGTGAAGTCTACGGTTGAGGAATTGGATGCTTGTTTGATGGCGGCAGGCATTCCGACCGATTTGGTCGACTACAGCGACGAACAGGTCAAAACCGTTCAGGCATTGTTCGAGACGCGCAAGAAAGCCAAGCTCAAGTCTTTCCCGGAAGTCGTCGAATATCAAAAACAACAGCAGAAGTCCACACCAAAGGGCGAGATCGCCGTTGCTCCTGCCAAGGCAATCACTCAACCAACGATTGGGGATATTCCGCAAGATGCGGCGGATCCGTTGCGATCGCTCATTGGCGAGCTGACTTTTCCTGCTAAGTCTGGGTAGCCAAGAGCCATCCATCAACCAAGTCCTGTAATTTAGCCCATCCTCTCCAAAGGACCTGAATGCCAATGGGGGTTTTACGTCGATGCTCCAAATATCCTCCCAATCGAGCAATAGCTTCAACGGCCCAAGCAACGGTCAACGCCTGAGGCAACTGAGCCGATTTGGCCTTGAGAACTTGGATTTGGGCCGTATTGAGGACTGTATCAGCAGGCATTTCGGGCTGCGTTCGTTGTAAGTAGGTTAAGCGGAGCAAATCAACCGCAATGACACACAAGAAGGCTAATAAAGGTTTCATGCCCTCAGCAGCCAGTCGATACGACTCGGCTTGGCAGCCGGACTTTAAGAGTTTGTGATAGTCTTCGATGTGCCACCGATAAGCGTACCATCGCAGAATCGTTTTGGCCTG